>NZ_JBVJIJ010000014.1:0-44188 GCF_055586325.1 Dactylosporangium sp. NPDC051087
GGTGGGGGGGGAAAAACCGCCGGCACTGGCGGCGAAGTAGACTTTGGTGTCGCCCCAAACCAACACAGCAACCCCTGGGTGGGGGGCCGGTCACCACCACGGTGACCGCCCTCCGCCATGTCAGAGGGCCGCGAGGAGCCGGTCCACGTCGTCGCCCGTCGTGTACAGGGAGATGCCGGCCCGCACCGCGCCGCCGGTGTCCCGCAGGCCCATCGCCGTGAAGTACTCGGCGGCGTAGTAGTCGCCGGAGAAGACGCACACGCCCTGGTCGCCGAGGCGGGCGGCGGTCGCGGCCGGGTCCTGCCCGCGGACCCGGAACGACACTGTCGGGCAGCCGCCGGCCGGCGCGGGCAGGACGTCCACCGACGGCGCCGCGCGCAGCCCGTCCAGGAGCCGCTCGAACAGGCCCAGCTCGTACGCGTGGACCGCCGCCATCGAGCGGAGGACCTGGTCGCGGCGCGAGCCGGACGGGTCGCCGTCGAGCGTCGCGAGGAACCCGACCGCCGCCTCCAGCCCGGCGAGCAGCTCGAAGCTCGGCGTGCCCAGCTCGAAGCGCTCCGGCACCGCGTCCGACGACGGCACGAGCTTCAGCGCCGGCGTCTGCTCCCATCGCGAGGGCGCCGCCACGCAGGCCGCGAGGTGCGGGCCGGACCACTTGTAGGCGCTGGTCACGTAGTAGTCGGCGCCGAGCGCGGCCACGTCGACCGGCAGGTGCGCGGTCGCGTGCACCCCGTCGACGTGGACGAGGGCGCCGGCGGCGTGCGCGACGGCGGCGATCGCGGCGACGTCCGGCCGGGTGCCGATGGCGTTGCTGCCCGCGGTGACCGCCACGACCCTCGTCCGGGCGTCGACGAGCGGGGTGAACACGTCGACGGGCAGCGCGCCGGTCGCCGGGTCGAACGCCGCCCAGCGCACCTCGACGCCGGTGGCCTCGGCCAGCTGCACCCACGGCCGTACATTGGCGTCGTGGTCGAGCCGGGTCACGACGACGTTGTCGCCGGGCCCCCACGTGGTGGCGAGGCCACGGGCGACGGTGTAGATCAGGGCGGTGGCGCTCTGCCCGAACACGACCCCGGCCGGGTCGGCGCCGACGAGGTCACCGACGGCGGCGCGGGCCGCGTCGACGATCCGCAGGGCGCGCCGCCCCGGCTCGAACGCGGTCGTCCGGTTGCTCACGGCGCCGCCGAGGACCCCGGCGACCGCCTGCGCGACGGGCGCGGCGACCAGGGTGCCGGCGGCACCGTCGAAGTGGGCGAACCCCTCGGCGAGGGCCGGGTAGGCCCGCCGGGCGCGTGCTACGTCGAACGGCATACGGCGACGATAGCCGCCCGGCGGACGGCATCCTCGATCGCCGCCTGCCGCCCGTCGTCGAGCGCCGCGACCGCCGCCGGGTACGCCTCGGACAGGTCGACCATGACGTCCAGGACGATCTCGTCGACGAGCGGCCCCGAACCCACCTTGGACCGGGCGCCCGCGACCCGCGGCGGGTTGACGAGACCGGCGGCGATCCGCGCGAGGTCGTCGGCGGGGATCCGCGTGTACGGGTCCCACGGCAGGCTGTCACCGAAGCGCTGCTCGTCGAACTCGTCGATCTTCGCCTTGACCACGGTGCGGTCCTGCGGGGCGAGCGCCGCGTCGGGTCGCAGCACGACCCCTTCGGCGAGGTTCCCGTCGATCGGGGGCAGCCCGCGCGGCACCCGGGTCTGGAAGCGGACCGGCACGGCGCCGAGGGACGCGCGGGTACCGCGGGCGAGCAGCGGCACCACGTCCAGCCCGGCGGCGCCGGCGACCTCGGCGACCTCGGCGTAGGTCCGGTAGACGCCCGGGTCGTCGGGACGCTCGTGGTCCAGGACGTCGAACAGGGCGAACCGGACGCCGGGGGAGTACCAGACGCCGGTCTGCACCGCCGACGCGCCCGGCACCGGCGGCACCCCGGGATGCGGGTAGTGGCCGCCGTGCAGTTCGCCGTACAGCCGTACCGTGGCGGCACCGTCGGCAAGGGCGAGCCGGGCGGCCTGCTCGAACGCGGGGCGCAGCAGCTGCCAGCCGAAGAACGGCTCGTCGCCGCCGAGCCACGCCTTCCGCTTGCCGACGCGGGTCACGGCTCCGTCCGCGGCGATGACGAGCTGCGCGCCGTGGATCTTCTCGGTGGCGATCCACGGCCCGCCGGCGGCCCGTGCGTCGCTGCCGAGCTGCCGCGCCGTGGGAATCTTGGGGTACGCCAGGTGCCGCATCGCAGCAGTATCGCGACGTTGACCGACCGGCGTCGCCGGGATTTCGTAGGCCGGCGGCGCCTCGGAGTCGGTCAGGTGGCGCTGATGACGCCGCCCCACAGGAGGGCGACGATGATGCCGCCGACCGCGGCGCGGTAGTAGACGAACGTGGCGATCGAGTTGCTGGCCACGAACTTCAGCAGCCAGGCGATGGAGGCGTACGCCACGACGAAGCTGACCGCGGTGCCGACCGCGGCGGCGCCCCAGCCGACGGTCTCGCTGACCTCGCCGGCGCGCTGCACACCCTCGAGGATGCCGGCGGCGGCGAGGGCGGGGATGCCGAGGAAGAACGACAGGCGGGTCGCGGTCACCCGGTCGAGGTGCCGCAGCAGCCCGACGCTGATCGTCGCCCCGGACCGGGACACGCCGGGGATCAGCGCGATGCACTGCGCCAGGCCGATGATCAGCGCGTCCTTCCAGGTCAGGTCCGCCTCGCCGACCTTCTGCGTGGCGAGGTGCTCGGCGATGACCATGACGAGGCTCCACACGACGAGCGCCCCGGCGACGAACCAGAGGCTGCGCAGCTCACCCTCGATGATGTCCTTGAACAGCAGCCCGATGACGGCGATCGGCAGCGACCCGACGATGACGTTGATCGCCATCTTCCAGCCGGTCTCCTTGCGCGCCTCGGCGCTGCGCAGCCCCTTCACGAACCCGGTGATGAACCGCGCGATGTCGTTGCGGAAGTAGATGATCGCGGCGATGATCGCGCCGACCTGGATCACGGCGGTGAACGCGGTGACGCCCTTGTCGTCGATCGGGATGCCCATGAGCTTCTCGGTGATGGTCAGGTGACCGGTGGAGGAGACCGGAAGAAACTCGGTCACGCCCTCCACGACGCCGAGCACGACCGCTTGCCAGATCTCCATGGGATCCCCTCCCGCTGCCGCCGACGTCCGCACGATCCTAGGTGCCCGGGTCGTGGCACCGCGCTCAGGTACCGGCGCGGCGCTTTGCTCAGGTTCTTTCGCGCCGTGCCGATGGTTCGGGTCATGACTGGCACAGCAGTGATCAGCGCCGACAGGGTCGCGGCCGTGGTGCTCGGCATGGAGGTCGACCGGCGCACCGCCGACCGGGACCGGGCCGAGGCCGCCGAGCGTGCCGCCGTGGAGCTCGGCCGGGACGACCTGGCCGCCCGGGCACGGCTCGTGATCGCCGACGCCCTGGCCCGCGGCGGGGAGCTCGCGGCGTCGGCGCCGCTGCTGCACGAGGTGCACCGGTGGGCGGTGCTGGAGAACGACCAGTACGTCCTCGCCCGGACCCATTTCCTGCTGTCGATCCTGCACACGTGTCTCGGTGACAACGCGCAGGCGCGGCGGCACGCGCTGATGTCGGTGGACCACCTGCCGGATCACGTGCCACCGCTGATTCGCGGCGCGCACCTGGTCATCCTGGCCCTGTCGGTCGACGTGGTGTCGCGGGCGGACGCGGCGCCGTACCACGCCGAGGCCCTCGACATCGCCGCGGCCGCCGGCGACCACGAGCTGAGCCGTTCGGTGCTGAACAACATGGCGTACGCCGCGTACCAGGCCGGCGACGCCGACGCGGCCGGTGACCTCGTCGAACGGATGCGCCGGCTGGTCGAGCGGACCGGCGTCGAGCTGCGCCCGCCCGACCTGGACACGATCGCCCGGGTCGAGCTGCTGCAGGGCCGGTTCGCCGAGGCGGAACGCACGCTGCTGCCGCTCGTCGACCCGGCCGCCACCCGCCGCGACGCCGAGGGCAACATGCTGCCCGAGGTGCTGCTGACCCTCGCCGAGGCGCAGCGGCTCGGCGGCGCCCTCGACCGCGCCCAGGCGACCGTCGAGCGGTGCCTGGCGCTGAGTGGGCAGCGCGGCATGGTCGACGTCGGGGCGAGAGCCCGGCGCGAGCTGGCCCGCCTGCACGCCTGCCAGGGTCGCTTCCGGGAGGCGTACGAGGAGCAGTGCCGCTTCGACGAGGAGTCGCAGGCGCTGCGCTCCGCCGAGCGGGAGGAGCAGGCCCGGCTGGCACAGCTGGTGTTCGAGAGCCGGGAGGGGCAGCGCGAGACGGTCCGGTTCCGCGAGATGGCGCTGCGCGACGCGCTGACCGGCCTGTACAACCGGCGGTTCGTCGACGCGCAGCTGCCTGCCCTGCTGGGCCGCGCCGAGCAGCGCGGTACGCCCGTGTCCGCGGCGCTGGTCGACATCGACTTCTTCAAACGGATCAACGACACCCTGTCGCACGAGGTCGGTGACCTGGTCCTGCAACGCGTCGCGACCGTCATGGCCGAGGCGGTCGACGAGCCCGCCACGGTGGCCCGGCTCGGCGGCGAGGAGTTCGTGGTCGTGCTGCCGGGCGCGGGCGCGGAGGATGCCGTCGCCCGCTGCGAACGGATCAGGACCGCCGTCCAGCGGCACCCGTGGTCCGAGCTGACCGGCGACCTGCCGGTGACGGTGAGCATCGGCGTGTCCAGTACCGCGGACGGCCGCACCACCTCCGCGGCCCTGCTCAGCCAGGCGGACCGCAACCTCTACGCCGCCAAGCGCAGCGGCCGCAACCGCGTCCTCGCCGACCCCGCCTGACCTCAGAAAAAGCAGTCGCCCCAGTTGAACGGGTTGAAGCAGCGGGTCCACGACTTCTTCTTCTGCTCCGGCTGCGGGGGCGGCGGCGTGTCCTGGGTCGTGTCCTTGGCGCGCACCTCGAACCCGTTGCCACGGTCGGGCACGGTGTTGGCGAACCAGTCGGCGACCAGGTCACCGATGTGCCACAGCACGTCGCCGGCCAGCTGGATGCCGTTGAGCACCGGCCCGGCGCGCTTGAGCAGCTCACCGGCCGCCGCGAGCCGGTCCAGCTTCTGCTGCGGCACATCGGCCGGTCTGCTTTCCCGGAGCACGGCCGAAATGCATGCGAACATCGCTCTGGCCGGCTCCCACAATGCGCCGGCCGACCGATTGGTGAGCCGATTCCCGCCGTCCGGGACGACGCACCGCCGGAACAGGTCGGGCGCCTTCCGGACCGCCCCCGCGATATCGGCGACGATGTCGAGCGGCTCCAGCAGATAGAATGCGAGATCCGCGCCGACGGTGAGCACCGAAGGCCCGATGTGATAAACCGCCGCCGCCCGCGGATCCATGTGCCGGATGGTGACGGACGCGCGGGTCAGCGGCGGCAGGTAGATCTCGTCGTCGTCCATCGTGGCGTCGACCAGGGCGGCCAGGACACCGCCGACGGTGCTGGGAATGTCCTCGCGGCTCGCCCTGGTGACGGCGTCGCCGAAGCGCACCACCTGGCCGTACGGGCGGTTGTTGACCAGCTCGATGTCCAGCGCGTCCCCGTCGGACTGCGCGCAGGCGCGGACGGCGGCGTTGTCACCGGCCGACACCCCTTCGAGTGCGCCCACCCACTCGGGCCGGCCACCGTGGCACCTGGGCGCGGGCGCGCGTTTGCCGAGGGCCTCCCCGAACCGCTGGGCAAGCCTGTCCCCGAAGCCGCCGAAGTCCCAGCTGAACGGGTTCCACCAGGAAAAATGCCTGATCAGCGCGACGATCATGTGCCGCGTCCCGTCGTACGTCGCGGCCTGCGGCACCCACGCCTTGGCGGCCTCGTCATAGGTGGACACGCCGAACCAGACGGCAGGGTCGACACCCGCCGGCACCGCGGTCATGTCGACCGGCAGCTCCAGGGTCAGCACGCCGTGGATCGCGTCCGGCGGGTCGGAGACCAGCTCCACGGCCTGACCGAGCAGCCGCATGCCGGTGTGCTGCCCGTCCGGCTGGGCAGCGGAGACCCTTGCGCTGACCTCGGCGTCCGCCGCCATCGCACCCGGCGGAATGATCAGCCGCCCACCACCGGGCAATCCGACGACACGGGCCTCTTCCGCTCTCCCGTCCGTCCCCGTGTAGACGAGAAAACCGGCGAGGACGACAACCACACCGACGCCGGCAATCACCCACCTGCGCTTTATCCCACGCGCAGCCATTCGGATCTTCTCCAGCAAGAATGCGACACGCACCATGACTCCTCAATTCCTGAGCAGAATGTGCACGGCAACACGTGAATAGCATTCGCAGCACTATCTTTCCCCCGCGACGTCATCATGCCCGGGGTGGCCGGGAATCACAGCCAGGGTCGATCCCTGAATGCGACCCCTAGGGGTATGCCGGCTACTGACGGACAGCCGTCCAACCAACTCGCCGGCGGCCGCCTTCGTCGCAGCCGACGCGACCGCACAGGACCGTGCCCACGTCCCACGCGCCCCGCCCGGCGGCCTGCTCCACCCTGCACGCCCTTCACTGCGGCGCGCCCCATGTCCTGCCGCGGCCGGTCGGGTGCTGCTCCGCGGAGATGCGCTCCATGTCTTTGCGCGAATCGGCCGGGGTCGTGCTCCATGTCCTACGGGGAGGTGTGCCCCATGTCCTGCGCGAACCGCCGGGGGCGGTGCTCCGCCTCCTGCGCCGGGGCCGGCTCTACGTCCTGTGCGGGCTGCCCGGCGGTGTGCTTCCCCTTGCGCGGCGGCTGCTTCATCTCCTGGGCGGGGCGTGCTCTACGTCCTGCGCGGACCGCCCGGCGGTGTGCTTCACCGTGCGCGGCGGCGTGCTCGGCTGTCCTGCGCGTGGGCGTGCGTCAGGTCCTCCGCGGCGGCCGTACTCCGCGTCCTGCGTGGGTCGACCGAGGTGGTGCTCCGCGTCCTGCGGGGCATCAGGTCCTCCGCAGGCCGTGCTCCACGTGCTGCGCGGACCGTCCGGCGGTGGGTCCTTCCTCCTGCGCGGAAGCGTGCCCTGCCTCCTGCGTGGACCGCCCGGCGGCGCGTTCAGGTCCTGCACGACGGTGCGCTCCGCGTCCTTCGCGGATCGACCGGGGCGGCGCTCCGCCTCCTGCGCGAGGCCGTGCCCCATGTCCCACGCGGACCGTCCGGCGGTGTGCTTCACCTCCTGCGCGGGGGCCGTGCTCCACGTCCTACGCAGACTGCCCGGCGGTGTGCTTCACCGTGCACGGTGGCGTGCTCCGCGTCCTGGGTGGGGCGAGCTTCAGGTCCTCCGCGGGAGCCGTGCTCCGCGTCCTGCGTGGGTCGGCCGGGGTGATGCTCCGCGTCCTGCGCGGGGGCGTGCGTCAGGTCCTCTGCGGGCCGTGCTCTATGTGCTGCGCGGATCGCCTGGCCGTGTGCCCCTTGCTCTGCGCGGACCGTCCGGCGGTGCGCCTTTCCTCTGTGCGGAGGTGTGCCCTGTCTCCTGCGCGGACCGCCCGGCGGCGCGTTCAGGTCCTGCGCGGCGGTGAGCTCCACATCCTGCGCGGATCGGCAGGATGGTGGTCCGCCTCCTCCGCGAGGGCCGTGCTCCACGTCCCACGCGGACCGTCCGGCGGCGTGCATCACATCCTGCGCGGACTGCCCTGAGGCGTGCTCCGGCGACCGCGAATTGGCCGGCGAAGGTGCGCAGATCCGTGCCTGCGCGGGGGCGTGCGTCAGATCCTCTACGTGGGCGTGCTCCGTGTCGTGCGCGGGGGTGTGCGTCAGGACCTCCGCGGGCCGTGCTCCACGTGTTGCGCGGATCGCCCGGCGGCGCGCCCTTCCTCCTACGCGGAAATGTGTCCTACCTCCTGCGCGGACGGCCCGGCGGTGCGTCCTTCCCTCCTGCGTGGATCGGCCCGGCGGTATGCCCCCTACCTCCTGCGCGGACTGCCGGGCGGCGTGCTCAGGTCCCGTGCGGATCGGCCCGGCGGCGCGTCCTGCCTCCTGTGCGGACCGCCGGGCGGCGTGCTCAGGATCGTGCGCGGACCGGTCCGGCGGTGTGTCCTTCCTTCTGCGTGGACCGGTCCGGCGGTGTGCCCTGCCTCCTACGCGGACCGCCGGGCGCGCTGAGGTCCTGCGCGGACCGCCGGGCGGCGCGTTCAGGTTCTGCGCGGACCGTCGGCGGCGCGTCCCTCCTCTTGCGTGGACCGCCGGGCGGCGCGTCCCTGCTCCTGCGTGGACCGACCCGGCGGTATGCCCCCTACCTCCTGCGCGGATCGTCCGGTGGTGGGCTCAGGTCCTGCGGTGCGGCGTGCCCCACGTCCGGCGTGGGCCGGTCGGCGGCGGGCTTCACCTCCTGCGTGGGGGCGTGTTCCACGTTCTGTGCGGCTTCGGTGAGAGCGGCTTCGAAGGCGGGGTGGCCGGCGGCGGCGCGCAAGGTCGCCTCGCCCGCCAGGACCGTTGCGGCGAAGGTGTGCAGCGGGTCGCCGGACGGGCGCAGCTCCGTCAGGCGGCGCAGCACGGCCAGGGCCACGGGGTCGCCGGTCATCGGGGGACTGCCGGGTGGTGGTACGGCTCGACGGACGGCAGCCGGGTCACCTCGGCGCCCGCCTGCACCGCCTCGATCTGGCCGGCGAGCAGGCGGATGGTGGTCTCGGCAACCCCATACAGCCGGGAGATCTCCTGATAGAGCCGATACGCCTGCCACGTGTAATACGCGGCGGCCGCGTAGCCGGTGAGGGCGCCGACGCCGGTTTCGATCGTGGCGGTGCCGACGATGCCCGCGACGTTGACGATGATGAGGGCGTCGATGAGCTGGCCGACGAGGTTGGCGGTCGCGGCGTACAGCTGCTGGCACGCGTCGACGGCCAGCGGGTAGAGGCGGGCGTATTCGTCGCAGGCCGGGCCGAGCGCGGTCGCGGCGCCGCCGAGCAGCAGCTGGAACTCCTGCTCGGCCTCGGCGGCGTGGCCGCGCCAGACGGTCGTGACGTCGGCGGCGCCGGTGATCAGGGAGCCGCCGGTGGCGAGCGCGGCGGCGCCGATGTGCGGCCACGCGTGCATGCAGTGCTCGTAGGCGCGCCAGTCGCCGCTGTACGCCGTGAGCCAGGGTTCGAACGGGTCGGTGCCGAAGAGCCACACCGCGACCTGCCGGATCCAGGCCGCCGGGCTCAGCAGGTCGGTGAGCGGGTTGAGCGTGAACACGTCGGTCTGCGGCTCGTAGGCCGGTGGTGCCAGGACGACGCTCGCGTGGGCGAACGGGGTGCGTGACGGCAGCAGGTCGGGGCGCGACTGGTGCAGCGTCCCGTGCAGCCCGCGCGGGTCGGTGGCGCCCGGGAAGGCGGCGTCCAGCGCGGCGGCCGCCGTGTGGTCGGTCGAGGAGTAGCCGTCGGCGGCCCGGCCGACCTGCGTGGCGGCGCCGTCGCTGAGCTCGCGCAGCCGGCCCAGCGCGCCGGTGACCCGGCCGTATGCCTTGCCGTGCGGGTCGGCGACGAGCATCAGCAGGCCGCGCCGGTCCCAGCTGAGCGTGCAGTGCCGCCGTGTGTAGTCCAGCGTGTCGCGGGCGTCGCCGCCCGCCCCCGCGAGCATCCCGCTGAGTGCCCGCAACCCGCTCGGATCGACGAAGAAATCGTTCACCCCGGCCTCCCCCTGACCTCGGATGCCGGCGACTCTAGCGCTTCCACACGCCGCACCCCCGGCGTCTGCACGCTCTGTTCCAGCAGCATCGCGCGCAGTGCCCGCGCCGCGTGGGACAGCACCGCGCCGCGCGGGTTGGCGAGGGCGATGGTGCGGTGCACGCCGGGGGCGGCCAGGGCGGTGGCGCGCAGGAGCGGGCGGTTGACCAGGGCCATGCTCGGCACGAGGGCGACGCCGAGACCGGCCTCGACGAACGCGAGGACCGCGTCGAGCTCGCCGCCCTCGACGGAGTACCGCGGCGTGAACCCGGCCCGCCGGCAGGCCTCGATGGTGACGTCGCGCAGGTCGTACCCGATGCGGAACATGACCATCGGGGTGTCCCGCAGGTCGGTGAGGGTCAGCGAGTCGGGCAGCGGGTGGACGGACGCGACGACCAGGTCCTCGCGGAGGATCGGCACGACGTCGAGCGCCGGGTCGGTGCCGTGCGCGGACGCGACGATGAGCGCCAGGTCGAGCTGGTGCGCGACGAGGCCGGCGACGAGGTCCTGCGAGCCGCCCTCGTCGACGTGCAGGGCGATGTCGGGGTGGGCGGCGTGGAAGCGGCGCAGCACCGCGGGCACCAGCGACGTGCACAGGCTGGGCGTGGCGCCGAGCCGGACCCGGCCGCGGCGCAGCCCGACGACCTCCTGCACGGCGTCGCGGGCGGTGTCCGCGTCGGCGACCATCCGCCGCGCGAGGGGCAGCAGCGTCTCGCCGGCGGTGGTGAGCATGACGCCGCCCCGGGACCGGTCGAACAGGGGTGCACCGAGCGTGGTCTCCAGGGTGTGAATTTGTTTACTCAGTGTCGGTTGGCTCACTCCGAGCGCCTCGGCCGAACGCGTGAAATGTCCCGATTCGGCCACTGACACGAAGTATCGAAGCTGTTGGAGCTGCACCTTCATAGCGTACGGCTATCGCGACTGCGTACATGATGCATTGGACGAATGAAAACGGCGGTCCTTACCGTCGATCCCGTGGCGGTAGATACAGCGGTCAAGCCGGTCCAGTCACCGGCGAAGCCCAAGAAGCGCAGGTCATCGGTCGGCCTCAAGCTGCTCATGGCCGGCACCGGCCTGCTGCTCGTGCTGTTCCTGTTCGCGCACATGGCCGGCAACCTGAAGATCTTCGTCGGGGCCGAGGCGTTCGACCACTACGCGCACTGGCTGCGCGACATCGGCACCCCGCTGCTGCCGCACACCTGGTACCTCTGGATCCAGCGCGGCGGTCTCACCGTCGCCGTCGTGGGCCACATCGTCGCGGCGGTCGTCCTGGCGCGGCGCGCGGCGAAGGCCCGCCCGGTCCGCTACGCGCACCGGCCCAAGGTGCAGGGCAGCTACGCGGCCCGCACGATGCGCTGGGGCGGCGTCATCATCGCGCTGTTCATCGTGTTCCACATCCTCGACCTGACCACGGGCACCGTGAACCCGGTCGGCGACGCCCAGCACCCCTACGCCAACGTCGTCGCGGACTTCGCGCCGTCGCGCTGGTACGTGACGCTCTTCTACACCCTCGCGATCGTCGCCGTCGGCTTCCACCTGCGGCACGGCATCTTCAGCGCGCTGCGCACCCTCGGCCAGCAGACGCCGCGCGGCGAGCGCCGGGCCCGCGCGATCGCGCTGCTGCTCTCCCTGGTCCTGGTCGTCGGCTACCTGTCGGTGCCGTTCGCCGTCACGATCGGAGCGATCAAGTGAACTTCTGGAGCGAGGGCGAGCCCATCGCCGACACCGCCGCGCCCGACGGGCCGATCGAGACCCGCTGGGAGCGCCGCCAGTTCGGCGCCAAGCTGGTCAACCCGGCCAACCGCCGCAAGCTGACCGTCATCGTCGTCGGCACCGGCCTCGCCGGCGGCTCCGCGGCCGCGACGCTCGCCGAGGCCGGCTACAAGGTGCGCTCCTACTGCTACCAGGACAGCCCGCGCCGCGCCCACTCGATCGCCGCGCAGGGCGGCATCAACGCCGCGAAGAACTACCGCAACGACGGCGACTCGGTCTACCGGCTCTTCTACGACACGGTGAAGGGCGGCGACTTCCGCGCGCGGGAGTCCAATGTGTACAGACTGGCGCAGGTCTCGGTGAACATCATCGACCAGTGCGTCGCCCAGGGTGTGCCGTTCGCCCGCGAGTACGGCGGCCTCCTGGACAACCGCTCCTTCGGCGGCACGCAGGTGTCGCGGACCTTCTACGCCCGCGGGCAGACGGGCCAGCAGCTGCTGCTCGGCGCCTACCAGGCCCTCGAACGGCAGGTCGCGCTCGGCAACGTCGAGATGCACACCCGCCACGAGATGCTCGAGCTCGTCGTGGTCGACGGCAAGGCCCGCGGCATCGTGGTCCGTGACCTCGTCAGCGGCGCGGTGAGCACCGAGTTCGCCGACGCCGTGGTGCTCGCGTCCGGCGGCTACGGCAACGTCTTCTTCCTCTCCACCAACGCCAAGGGCTGCAACGTCACCGCGTCGTGGCGCGCGCACCGCAAGGGCGCCCTGTTCGCCAACCCGTGCTACACGCAGATCCACCCGACGTGCATCCCCGAGTCCGGCACGCACCAGAGCAAGCTCACGCTGATGAGCGAGTCGCTGCGCAACGACGGCCGGGTCTGGGTGCCGGTCCGCGCCGGCGACGACCGCACCGCCGCCGACATCCCCGAGGACGAGCGCGACTACTACCTCGAGCGGATCTACCCGTCGTTCGGCAACCTCGTCCCGCGCGACATCGCCTCCCGGGCCGCGAAGAACGTCTGCGACGAGGGCCGCGGTGTGGGCCCCGGCGGGCTCGGCGTCTACCTCGACTTCGCCGACGCCATCGCCCGCCTCGGCCGCGCCGCCGTGGAAGCCAAGTACGGCAACCTGTTCGAGATGTACGAGCGGATCACCGGCGACGACCCGTACACCACCCCGATGCGCATCTATCCCGCCGTGCACTACACGATGGGCGGGCTGTGGGTCGACTACGACCTGCAGTCGACGATCCCCGGCCTGTTCGTGGTGGGGGAGGCCAACTTCTCCGACCACGGCGCCAACCGGCTCGGCGCGTCCGCGCTCATGCAGGGTCTCGCCGACGGCTACTTCGTCCTGCCGAACACCATCAACGACTACCTGGCGGCCGGGCCGTTCCGCGCGCTGTCCGAGGACGACGCCGAGGTCGTCGCGGCGCGCACCGCCGTCACGGATCGTCTCGACAAGCTGCTGGCCGTCGACGGTGACCGCACCGTCGACTCGTTCCACCGCGAGCTCGGCCACATCATGTGGGAGTACTGCGGCATGGAGCGCACCGAGGAGGGCCTCACCAAGGCGATCAGCCTCATCCGGTCGCTGCGCGAGGAGTTCTGGACCCGGGTGAAGGTGCCCGGCACCGGCGAGACCCTGAACCAGAACCTGGAGCGGGCCGGTCGCGTCGCCGACTTCTTCGAGCTCGCCGAGCTGATGTGCGTCGACGCGCTGCACCGCGCCGAGTCCTGCGGCGGGCACTTCCGCGCCGAGAGCCAGACCCCCGACGGCGAGGCCCTGCGCCACGACGACGAGTTCTCCTACGTCGCCGCGTGGCAGTTCACCGGCACCGGCGAGCCGCCCGTGCTGCGCAAGGAAACCCTCGACTTCGAATACGTCCACCCGAGCCAGCGGAGCTACAAGTAATGAACCTCAAGCTGCGCGTCTGGCGCCAGACCGGCCCCTCCTCCCGCGGCCGCATGGTCACGTACGACGTCACGGACATCTCGCCGGACGCGTCGTTCCTGGAGATGCTCGACGTCCTCAACGAGCGGCTGATCCTCGAAGGCGACGAGCCCATCGCGTTCGACCACGACTGCCGCGAGGGCATCTGCGGCATGTGCGGCATGATGATCAACGGCGTGGCGCACGGCCCCTCCCGGGCCACCACCACCTGCCAGCTGCACATGCGGCACTTCAAGGACGGCGAGACCATCGACGTCGAGCCGTGGCGCGCCGCCGCGTTCCCCGTCGTGAAGGACCTCGTCGTCGACCGCGGCGCGTTCGACAGCATCATCCAGGCCGGCGGCTACATCAGCGCCCCCACCGGCGCCGCCCCCGACGCCCACGCCACCCCGGTCCCGAAGGCCGACGCCGACGCCGCCTTCGAGGCCGCGACCTGCATCGGCTGCGGCGCCTGCGTCGCCGCCTGCCCCAACGGCTCCGCGATGCTCTTCACCGCCGCGAAGGTCGGCCACCTCGGCCTCCTCCCGCAGGGCCAGCCGGAACGCGACACCCGCGTCGTGAGCATGCTGGAGGCCCACGACGACGCCGGCTTCGGCGGCTGCACCAACACCGGCGAGTGCACCACCGTCTGCCCGAAGGGCATCCCGCTCACCCTCATCGGCCGTCTCAACTCCGACTACCGCAAGGCCGTCACGAAGCGCGGCTGACCGGCCAGGGCCAGCCGCACCGACAACGACGTCGGTGCGGCCTCCGGGCCCGTCCACCAGCGCGGCGTCGCGTGACAACGAGCTGTGCGGCGGGTTGCAAGGCGTTATCGTCCAAGCGTGATCATCGGTGATGGTGCCCGGCTGGGTGTGGAGGCGGCGCGGCGACTGGCGCAGACCGGGGCCTGTGCGATCGCGCCAGGCCTGACGGATGCGGAGTTCGACCGCATCGAGCAGACGCACGGATTCGAGTTCGCCGACGACCATCGGGCCTTGCTCGCGGCCGGGCTGCCGGTGAACGTGCCGTACGAGCCGGAGGAGGGCGTGTCCCACGCGTGGGAGATGCCGTGGCCGGACTGGCGCTCCGACGACCCCGACGCCGTTCGGAAGCAGCTGGAATGGCCGGTGGAAGGGGTGCTCTTCGATGTGGAGCACAAAGCGGCGTGGCACGACACCTGGGGTGACCGGCCGGCCGACCTCGACACGGCCGTGGAGACGGCGCGGCTGAGGCTGGCGCAGGTGCCCCGACTGGTGCCCGTCTACGCGCACCGCTTCCTGCCCGCGGGGCGCGGCACCGCCGGGCATCCGGTCCTGTCGGTCTGGCAGACCGACATCATCTACTACGGCACGGACCTGGTCGACTACATCCATCAGGAGTTCGGCGGCCCGGGTATGGACAGGACCGATCAGCGCTGGAACCCGGAGGCGACGGTGGCCTTCTGGCGGGACTTCCTCTGACCGTCCGGAGCCGCGGGGCTCAGGCGGGGACGGCGCGCAGGGCGCGGGGGTGGCGGCCGATGACCCGGTCCAGGGCGGCGGTCGCCGCGGCGTCGGCCGGCAGGTAGACGACGAGCCGCTGGTCGTCGTCGGCGGGCAGGTCCAGGGTCTCGTACGCCAGCCGCAGTTCCCCCTCGACGGGGTGCGCCAGCCGCAGCACCCCGTGCGCGAGCGGCAGGCCCGGCAGCGTCGCCGCGCGGTGGCCGAACGAGGTGCCCGCGGTGAGGGTCAGCTCGTCGGCGAGCCCGGCCACGGCGCCGTCCAGCCGGAACGGACCCTGTTTGAGGGCCGCGACCTGCTCGTCGGCGACGTGCTCCCAGTCGGGGAACACCGTGCGCGCCCGCGGGTCGGTGAACACGAACCGCGGCCACGACGGCGGGTCACCGTCCAGCAGGCCCGTCGCGGCGGCCAGGAGCGTGAACGCGGGCGTGTGGGCGAGGATCTCGCCGAGCCGGTTGAGCAGCACGGCGGGTGCGGGCTCGAGCCGGTCCAGCAGCGCCCGCGTCCCGGCGCGGACGGTGCGCCCGGGGGTGGCCGCGGCGCGGCAGCGGAAGCCGCCGTCGGCGGCCTTCGTCAGGATCAGCAGGTGGGTGCGCTCGGCCGGGGTGAGCCGCAGCGCGTCGGCGAGCGCGGCCAGGACCTGCGGCGACGGGCGGCGGTCACGGCCCTGCTCGAGGCGGATCACGTATTCGACGCTGACGCCGGCGAGCGCGGCGACCTCGGAGCGGCGCAGTCCCGGGGTCCGGCGCCGGGGGCCGGTCGGCAGGCCCACGGCCGCCGGGTCGAGGGCCTCCCGGCGGGAGCGCAGCAGCGCCCCGAGCTCGTTGTCGCTCACGGTCCGACGGTACCGCGCGGCGCCCCGCCGATCGTGTCCCCGCCGCTACCAGCCTCGGCTCGGACTCCCTGCCCGGCGGCTCCGGGACGACGGTGGCGGCATGACCACACACGACCAGAGGACCGTGCTCGTCGTCGGCGGCGGGTACGGCGGCAGCACCGTCGCCAAAGCGCTCGACGACGTCGCCGAGGTGACCGTCGTCGAACCCCGTGACACGTTCGTCCATCACGTGGCGGCCCTGCGCGCCGTCGTCGACCCCGGCTGGGTCGAGCGGGTCTTCCTGCCGTACGACCACCTCCTGACCAACGGGAAGATCCTGCGGGACCGGGCGGTGCGGGTCGAGGGCACCAGCGTCGAGCTCGCCGGCGGGACCGTGCTGACCGGCGACCATGTCGTCGTCGCGACGGGCGTCGGCTACCCGTACCCGGCGAAACTCGACATCGACGACAGCGGCACCGCCAAGGAGCGCCTGCGGGCCACCCACGAGCAGCTGGCCGCGGCCGACCGGGTGCTGCTGCTCGGCGCCGGACCGGTCGGCCTGGAGTTCGCGGGCGAGATCGCCGCCGCCTGGCCGGCGAAGCGCGTCACCGTGGCGGACCCGTCGCCGGTGCTGCTGCCGGGCCGCTTCCCGGACGAGTTCCGTGCGGAGGTGCGCCGGCAGCTGGACGAGCTCGGGGTCCGGCTGCTGCTCGGCACCCGCGTGCCCGCGCCGCCGGCGGATCCGGGGCGCGTCGGCGGGTTCAGCGTCGACGGCATCGACGCCGACATCTGGTTCCGCTGCCACGGTACGAGGTCCCGCCCGCCCCTGCCCGTGGACGCGCACCTGCGGGTCGTGGGGCGGCCCGGCCAGTGGGCGGTCGGCGACGTCACCGACGTGCCGGAGCTGAAGATGGCCCGCCTCGCGCACGCCCACGCCGACGTCGTCGCCGCCAACATCCGCGCCGAGCTGACCGGCGGCGACCTCGTCACCCACGCGCCGGCGCCGGACATGCTGGTGCTCCCGCTCGGCCCGAAGCACGGCGCCGGCTGGGGCCCCGGCTTCGGCCTGCTCGGCGCCGCGGAGACCGCCGAGGCCAAGGGCGCGGACCTGTTCGTGCCGTACTACCGGGCGCTGCTCAACCTGAACCCCTAAGGGGCCGGGTTCAGTGCAGGCTCAGTGAGGAACCCGCATGTGCCGCCCGCCGATCCGGGGGAGGCTGAGGACCGGCCATCCCCGGCCGTCCTCGGGAGGACCACGATGCGTGCTGTTCCCACCGTCGTCGCGGTGCTGCTGCTGGCGTCGGTCACCGGCTGCGGGTTCGGCCCGCGGGAGACCACGTCGCGGCAGTACACCGTCGAGGAGCCGGTGACGCGTCTCGTCGTCACCGGCGACGCGATGAACGTGACCGTGAAGTCCGGCGAGGGGCCCGTCACGGTCGTCGAGCGGCACCGCTGGCCGAGCGGCGGCACCGCGCCGGTCACCGCGCACCGCACGGAGGCGGGCCGGCTGGAGCTGGCGTCGACCGGCTGCCGCCGCTGCGAGGTGACGCTCACCGTGACCGTGCCGGCCGCGACCCGCACCGACATCACCGTCGACACCGGCGAACTCACCCTGCGCGACCTGTCCGGCGACACGACCGCGACCGTCGACACCGGCGAGGTCAACGGCTCAGGCCTGCGCGGCGCCTCCTACCGCGTGGTCGTCGACTCCGGTCGCATCGAGCTGCGCCACACCACCTCGCCCACCAGCGTCGTCGCCACCGTCGCCACCGGCGAGGTCGACGTCCGCGTGCCGGGCGGCGCCTCGTACGCGGTCCGCAGCGACCGGGGCCTGTCCGACGTGGACGTCACCCGCGACCCGTCCTCCCCGCGCACCATCACCGTCAACGTCGACACCGGCCACGCCGTCGTCCACCAGACCTGACCGGCACGGCCCGCTCCGGTCCGCGTCGCTCACGCGATCCCGTGGCGGGGCGGCGTCACCTGCGGCGGCGGACGAGGAGCCAGGCTCCGACGACGACGACCAGCAGGACGACGGAGCCGGCGACGGCGGCGAGCACGACGAAGAGGTTGGTGCCGTCCTCGGCGGCCGGGCCGGGGGCGGCGGACGCGGACGCGGCCAGGGGGTTCGCGGCGACCGGCGGCACGTCCGCGGTCAGCGCCTTCACCAGGTTGAGGCGGCCGTAGCCGTAGTCGGGGTCGCGGCCGGGCGGGCCGGCGTCGTCGGCGGTGGCGATCAGGCGCTGGATCACGTCGTTGACCGGCAGCTGCGGGTACTTGGCGCGGATCAGGGCGGCGGCGCCCGAGACGACGGCGGTCGCCGCGCTGGTGCCGTTGGCCGTCGGGTAGTAGCCGACGGTGCGGCCGCCGCCGGAGGCGGAGACCAGCGGGACCGCCACGCCGGGGGCGGTCAGCACGACCTCCGGGCCGCGGATCGCGCCGTCCCAGAACTTGCCCTCGCGGTCGACGGCGGAGACGGCAACGACGCCCGGGATGCGGGCCGGGGCGATGACGCCGCTGCCGGCGGGGAACTCCGAGACGTTGCCACTGCCGGCGATGACGACGACGTCGTGGTCCAGGGCGTAGCGGACCGCGTCCTCGGCGGTGCGGTCGATGACGGTGCCGCCCATCGAGATATTGATCACTTTGGCGCCGTGGTCGACGGCCCAGCGGATGCCCTCGGGGATGTTCGTCGGGCCCATCCCGGAGCCGCTCGCGGAGATGCGCACCGGCAGGATCTTCGCCTTGGGGGCGATGCCGAGCAGGTGGTCGGCGTTGCCGCCCTTGGCCGCGATGACGCCCGCCATCGCCGAGCCGTGGCCGTCGTTGTCGGTGCGGAAGGAGCCCGGCTCGCCGATGAACGACGTGCCGTCGAGGATCTGGCCGTCGAGGTCGGGGTGGGTGCCGACGCCGGTGTCCAGGACGGCGACCACGACACCGTCGCCGGCGGTGATCTTCTGCGCGCCGGCGACGTCGAGGGTCCGCAGATACCACTGCCGGTCCCGCATCGTCTCGGCCGACGCGGGCGTGACCCCGACCATGGGCACGGCACAGGCGGCGACCAGGACGGCCAGGGCAAGGCGCCTCACTGCGGACCTCCGAAGAGCTGCTGCTCGATCTGGGTCGTCGCGAGCCGCAGATACCGCCACGTCCCGGCCTCGTAGACGACGAGCCCGTCGGGTGGGGTGGCCTGCAGCGTCGCGGCCTGCATCGCGTCGAGGCGCATGAGCGTCGCCGCGGCCGCGAGCTGCCGCTCGGTCAGCCGGCGCAGGATCACGACGTCGGCCTCGAACAGCGACTGCGCCACGTACTCACCGAACCAGCCGGCGACCGTCAGCAGCGCCTGCCACGGGCCGAGGTCCGGCACGCTCAACGGGTGCCGTTCGGCCACGAACAGCACCGGGTTGGTGACCGTGCCGGGGAGCTCGACCGTCTGGTACGGCGGCGCCGCGTGGAACAGGTCCTGCCGGCCGGTGACCGACTCGCCGAAACCGGACCACAGCGGCTCGTCGGGCGTGTGCACCACGACCCGGGCGCCGATCGCCAGGGCCCGCAGCATCAGCAGCCGCTCGACCCAGCCGCGGTCGATCAGCAGCACCCGCGTCGGCTGGGCGCGGAACAGCTGCAGGGTCACCGGGCTCTGCTGCTGGTCGAAGCCGAGGATGATCCCGCCGGGCTCGGTGCCGAGCGAGACCCCGCCGACGAGGCCCTGGTCGCCGGTGAACTCCAGGCCGGGCCGCCGCCTCACGGGGTGCCCCCGCCGGTCGGCGCCGACGCGTAGACGGCGGGCTGGTGCAGGCCGTGCATCGGCCGCAGCCGGACACCGAGGGTCTTCGTGTACTCGCGGACGGTGCCGACCGCGGCGGCGAGCCGCTCCGGGGCGGCCATGACCCGAACGACGGTCCGCAGGCCCACGTCGGCGCCCCGGCGGGCGGCGACCGCCGACACGACGAGATGCTCCGCCGGGATGCGCATCAGCGCCTGTACCGCGGCCGGGTCGAACGGCGCCGGCCACTGCTCGACCTCGAACGCGACGTGCTGGCGGCCCGCGGCGAGCCACCCCTGCCAGCGCTCACGGGCGGTGACGGGTGCCCCGGCGGGCAGCGCGTCCAGACCGCACGCGGCGTGCACGGCGGCGGTCAGGCCGGTCGGGTCGAGGATCTGGTAGGTGACGCCGGCGGTGTTGAGGGCCTTGCCGAGCCGGCCGGCCATCGCGGCGAGGGCCCGGTGCACGCCGTCGACGCCGCCGCCCCGGTCGGCCGCGGCCTCGATCGCGTCGGCCGCGTCGAGCCGGGCCGCGACCCACGTGAGATGCGCGGCGGGGCCGGTCTGCCGGCCGGTGGTCAGGGCCAGCAGCTCACGGTAGGAGCTCGCGGCGGGACTGTTGGGCGCTGGACCGCCGGCGGGCGCGACGGTCCGCAGACTCACCAGCTGCAGCGCCGACGGGCGGGCGGTGCCCTCGTCGAGCAGCCGCAGGAGCCGGTCGAGACGCAGCGCGGGCCGCCGCTCGCCGAGGATCTCGTCGGCGCCACCGACGGCGATCGCGATGAACCACCCGTCGCGGTCCTGGCCGATGCCCAGGTCGGTGCCGCGGTCGTCGTACCCGTACACGCGGAAACCCGGAGCGGGGAGCGCCGAGGCACCGGCGTTGCGGCGGCGGCGCATGGCGGCGCGCAGGCCGAGGGTCTGATACGCCCACCGCCCGTCGGAGCGGCTCAGGCCGACCGCGAGCGCGCCCGCGGCGACCGCGGCACCGGCGCCGATCGCGACGGGAGTGCCGGCGAACGTGGCCGCGCCGACCGCGACGGCGGCGACCTCGATCGCGACCAGCTGGGCCGTGCCGAACTCGCCGGGGCCGCCCTGGGCGGGCCGCAGCCGTCGCGCCGGGGCGGGCCGGCCGCCTGGGACGGGACCGGGGATGGGCACGGGTGGCCTGCCCTGAGCCGTTGCCGATGTCACCTGTTCCCGAGCTCCCTCCGCGCGAGGCGCCCACAGTGTACGGGCGGCGCCTGGTTCGCGCGGTCCGCGCCGTCTTGTCCGTGACGGTCGCGGCCACCGGCATCGACGCGGACCCGCTACGATCGCCACTCGGTGAAGTGGCACGGCACTCGGTGAGCGGCACGGGAGGCGCCAAGCATGGTCGCGCGATACGAACAGGTGCGGGCGTACCGGTTCGTCACGCGCCGGATCGTCTCGGCGATGCTGTCCGGCGAGCCGGAGAGCAACGAGCTGCCCGTGCGGCGGCTCGGGATGTCGCTGTTCGGCAGCCTGCTCGTCGGCATGATCGTGCTCGCCGTCGTCGGTGTCTACGGCTTCATCAACCCGTCCGGGGGCAAGCCCGCCGAGAACGACATCGTGATCGAGCGGGAGAGCGGCGCCCGGTACGTGTACATCGAGGGCCGCCTGCACCCCGTGCTCAACTTCACCTCCGCCCGGCTCATCGTCGGCAACCCCAGCCCCAAGGTGCGGACCATGTCGCACAAGTCGCTGGTCAACCTGCCCGTCGGCCCGCCGGTCGGGATCCGTGACGCGCCCGACCCGCCGCCGCCGAAGGGCAACCTCGTCGGCCTGCCGTGGAACGTGTGCGGCGTGAAGGTCACCGGCGCCGGGGCCGCGGCGACGCAGCTCGTCATCGGCCGCACCCCGTCCGGCGGCGTGCCGCTGGGTGAGGAGGCGCTGCTGGTGTCCACGTCGACGAGCAACGAGCTGCCGCTGTACCTGCTGTGGCACGACCACCGGCTGCGGATCTCCGAGCGGACCACGCTGACGGCCCTGGAGCTCGCGTCGATCACGCCGATGCAGATCGACAAGGCGCTGCTGGACGCGGTCACGTCCGGTCCCGACCTGGCGGCGCTGAAGCTGCCCGGCGCCGGCCAGCCGAGCACGAAGAAGGTCGCGGGCGCGACCGCCGAGGTCGGCGCCGTCTACAAATCGGGCCAGCAGTACTACGTCCTGACCCGCACCGGCCTGGCGACGATCGGCGCGGTCTCCGCGGCGCTGCTGCTGGCCAACGGCAAGGACGCGGTCGAGATCTCCGCGACGCAGGCCGCCCAGGCGCTCGGCACGGCGCCGGTCGAGCCCGAAGGCCTCCCGCAGGCGAAGCCGCCGGTCAAGGCCGACACGACCGGCACGACGATGTGCGCGCGGTTCGACGCGGCCGTGGCCGGCGGGCGGCAGACGCCCGCGCTGTCGCTGTTCGGGCCCGGCGCGGAGCAGCTGACGCTCGACCCGGACCGCGCCGCGCTGCGCACCGGCACGACCGCCGACCAGGTCACGCTGCCCGAGGGGCACGGCGCCCTCGCCCAGGCGCTGCCCGGCGCGGACGCGCAGGCGACCGGCACCGTGTATCTCATCACCGACCAGGGCATCCGGTATCCGTTGCAGGACACCGGCGAGGTGAAGGCGCAGGCGGCGCTCGGCTACGAGGGCGTCACGCCCGTCGGGGTGCCGTCGAGCCTGCTGGCGCTGGTGCCGCGCGGCCCGGCGCTCGACCCCGAGGTGGCCCGCAAGTTCGTCGCTCCGGCGACGCCGGCGCCCGCTTCCAAGGCGCCGTCCGCGGCACCCCCGCCGTCCAAGGCGCCGTCGTCACCACCGCCCTCGAAGACCCCGTCGAGCCCGTCCTCGTCCCGGTCGGGGCGCCGGTCCGGGCCGTCCGGCCGGGGCACGCGGCGGCGGCGTCGATCGGATAGGGTCGATTTCACTGGTATCGACCCAGTAGCCTGACTTCAGCGGCAGCGAAGACGAGGACGTCGAAGACAAGGACCGAGACGGGGATCTGATGGGCGACGGCACGAACAGAGTCGACCTCCTCACTCTTGAGGAGTTCCGGAGCCGGCTCGACAGCCGGTTGACCGACGCCAAGGCGCTGGTGCAGAAGCTCAACTCGATGAGCAAGCCCGCGCTGGGCACCTTCCAGGACGCGAACACCACCCTCGCCGCCTACAACCGCGTGCACACGCAACACGTGCAGCGCGCCAACCGGCTGGTCTCCGCGATCGAGGCGGCGCAGAGCGCGACGGACAGCATCATCCGCAACTACACGACCACCGAGTCGCGCAACGCGGCCAGCCAGGCCGAGATCCGCAAGGCGCTGGGCGACGTGACCCTCAAGCTGGAGGGCCCGACCAATGAGCAATGAGTACACGGCGCACTACGCGGGCAAGAGCCACCGTGAGCTCTACGACCAGCTCATGGCCGGCAAGCCGGACCAGGTCGAGGGCGTGTCCGCCGACTGGCACTCCGCCGAGACGACCGCCCGGCACATCGCCGGCGAGATCGACAAGGACCTGCTGAAGCTCGACTGGGCCGGCGACGCCGGCACGGAGTATCGGCACCGCCTCGGCGTCGTGAGCGGCTACTCCGACGGCCTCGCCGACGACCAGAGCACCGTGAATAAGTCGCTGACCTCGTTCGGCGGCGCGCTGCGCACCGCGCAGAAGAAGGCCGACAGCCCCGAGGAGACCGACGACAACGACAGCATGTGGGGCGGCGCGGCGGGCGGTGCCGCCATCGGCGGCCTGCCGGGCGCGCTCATCGGTGGCTATCTCGGGCACCAGCGCGACGAGCAGCAGAAGAAGGAAGCCCAGCAGGCGATGGTGGCGGTGATGGCCAACCTCGCCGCCGACTACGCGGTCAGCAACTCCGCGGTCGTGGAGCCGCTGCCGCCGCCGATCGGCCTGCCGGGCGGCGACCCGGGCTCCGACGCCAACCCGCAGGGCGGCCCGCACGTCTCGTCCCCGGGCAACGGCCCCGGCACCCACGCGGCGGGCAACGGCAAGCTCGCCACCACCGCGTCCGTCGTCGCGGTGTCGACCGGACCGGCCACCGGCACCGGCGGCGACCCGACGCAGACCCAGACCACGCAGGAGCCGACCGGCACGTCACTGCTCGGCGCCGAGACCGGCGTCGTCGGCGCGGGCGCCCTCGTCGCGGGCACGGCCCTCGCCGGGCAGCTCGTCACGCTCGGCGGCGGCGGTGGCCCCGGCATCGGCATCAGCACGAGCCTTGCGAGCAGCGTTCCGGCCGGCGGTCTCATCGGCCAGCCGGGATCCGGCCGCGGCGGTGACGCCGGCACGACCGGCCAGCGGACCACCCCCGGCAACATGCGGGAGAGCACCGGCCGCACGGCGGGCGCCCGCGGGGGCGGCGAGCGCGGCCCCGGCGCGGGCAACCCTGCCCGGATGGGCACCGGCGGCCGTGACGGCCTGTTCGGCCAGCAGCGCGGCGCCGGTGGTCCGGCCGCCCGCGGCAACGCCGACGGCGACGAGGAAGAGCAGCACGACACCTGGCTCACCGAGGACGACATGGTGTGGGGCGACGACGAGAGCGCCCCGCCCGCGGTGCTCGGCGGCACCGTCCCGCCGCCGCCCGCGCCGGCCAACTGACCAGCCCGTTCGGGGCGGCGTCCGGAGGTTTCCGGGCGCCGCTCTGTTGCTGGTGCCCGGCAACGCGTGTCCCGGCTCGTGCTGCGGCCGGTCGCCTGATCCGGCCCGACATGGCACTCGCGGAGGTCAGCGGCCTCACCGCCGAACGCGGTGACCAGCCCGCTCGGAGCGGCGACCGGACGTTTTCCGGCGCCGCACCGTCGCTGGTGACCGGCACCGGGGATTCCGATCCACGCGGCGGCCGGCCGTTGCCGCCTGGCGCGGACACCCGCCCGGCGCGTGGTGCGGTCAGCCCTCGCGGATCGTGCGGATCCAGCCGTACAGGCCGCTGACCCAGAACGCCAGCGGGATGATGCCCAGGATGAGGATCGTCTCGAAGATGTCGAGGGTGCGGCCCCACATCGGGGAGCGACGCTTGTCGGCGCCGACGACCGCATACGCGATGACGCCCGCGGCGACCGCGAGGGTGGCCGTCACCCCGACCGCGAGCCGCAGCACCTGGTCGGCGGCCGCGTAGGCGCCGACCGCGACCACGCCGAGCGCGGCGAGACCCGACACGAGCAGCGGGATGCGCTGGCGGCGGCTGATGAACCAGCGGGCGCGGGCGACCATCACCAGACCGAACACCGCGGCGAGCGAGGCGCCGGGCACGCCGCCGTCCCAGGCGAGGGTCAGCGACGCGAGCCCGCCGATGACGGCCAGGGCGCCGAGCATGCCGGCGAGGATCTCGTCGGCGCGCTCGCTGAGGGCGAGGACCTGCCGGCTCGACACCATCTCGCTGTCGGTGCGGATGTCGGCGGCGTCGGTCGGCACGGACGGGATGGGCAGGCCGGCCATGCGGTACGACAGCATCGGCATGAGCGGCAGCGTCGAGAAGGTGAAGGCGGCGACGACCGCCGCGGCGGCGGCCGGGGACGCGTCCCAGATCATGCAGACCAGCGCGGCGGCGCACAGGGCCACCGCGGTCATGCTGGTGCCGAGGAACACGGCCACGGCGGAGGCGACGCCCACGGTGGCGACCGCGGAGGCGAGCAGCACGGCGGTCCCGGCGACGAGCACGTTGGCCGCGCTGAGGTCGGTGAGGCGGTGGTCGCCGGCGAGGAGCAGCAGCCCGCCGACGCCCGCGTAGGCCAGCGCGACCACCCCGAAGACGACGCCGGTGCGGCTGTTGCGCAGGACGCGGGACAGCACGGCCGCGGCGGCCAGCAGCAACGCCGCGACACCGAGACCGACGAGGCCGGCGGGCAGCTGCGGCGGGCCGGAGAACAGGACCATGACGGCACCGATGATCAGCGTCGACACGCCGACGGTCAGGCCGAAGCGGCGGGTCGACGCGGGTCGCCAGCGGCCGGCGCGGTCCTGGGTGGACGTCGCGACCGCGTCGACGACGTCGTCGAAGATCGGCTCGGTGAACTCGTCGCCGCGGGGGCGCAGATACAGCATCTCGCCGTCCTCGACGTCGAGCTGCATCGGGGACCGGTCGATCGCCAGGGGCGCGCCGCCGAGGCGGGACAGGACCCACCCGTCGCGGCCGGCGGGGTCGTCGGCGAGGCCGTCACCGGCATACCGCAGCACGGTCGGCAGCAGGTCCGCCAGTGGCACGTCCGAGGGCAGCGCGAGGTCGACCCGGGTCTTCGGTGCGACGATCGTCACCCGGCTCATCCCGCCGCCGGTCGTAGTGGCCACGTCACAGATCCCTTCGATCGAGCGCCCTGACGCCCGCCGATGCAGCTGCGGGTCATCGCGTCCTGGGCAGACTACATACGATGGCCGCAAAGCGCGGTGCCCCGCCTGCCCCTCCAGGCGGATCCCCCGGCGTCGCGCCGCGCAGGAGGAGACCTGTGAGCACCGTCGTCTTCCGAAGGCCGCCCCGCCGTCCAGGGCCACAGCTGCCCCGTGGCGAGCTGCTGCTGGAGTCGCCCCCGGAGCTTCCGGAGCGGCTGCCGAAGGGCTTCGGGCAGCTGCTGATGATCCTGCCGATGATCTGCGGCGTCGGCGCGATGGCTTTCCTGTACACGGGCGGCGGCCGCGGCGCGGGTCCGATGATGTGGATCGTCGGTGGTCTCTTCGGCGTGTCGATGATCGGCATGGCGATCGGGTCGATGAACGCCGGCGGCGGCGACTCGAAGGCCGAGCTCGACGCGGAGCGCCGCGACTACATGCGCTACCTCGCGCAGGTGCGGCGGCAGGCCCGGCGGGCGGCGGCGCAGCAGCGGGCGGCGCTGCTGTGGCAGCACCCGGCGCCGGACGTGCTGTGGTCCGTCGCGGCGTCGAAGCGCCGGTGGGAGCGGCGCGCCACCGACGACGACTTCGGGCAGGTCCGCATCGCGCTCGGCGCGCAACGGCTCGCCGTCGCGATCATCCCGCCGGAGACGAAGCCGGTCGAGGACCTGGAGCCGATGACGGCGATCGCGTTGCGGCGCTTCATCCGGGCCCGGCAGACGGTGCCGGACCTGCCGATCGCGGTGTCGGCGCGGTCGTTCAGCCGGATCGTGCCGCGCGGTGACCGGCCCGTCGTGACGGATCTGGTCCGGTCGATGGTGTGCCAGCTCGCGACGCTGCACTCGCCCGACGACGTGAAGATCGCCGTCGTCGCCGCGCCCGAGCGGCGGGGGGAGTGGGAGTGGGTCAAGTGGCTGCCGCACGCCCAGCACGACCGGCAGACCGACGCGGCCGGCGCGGTGCGCCTGATGTTCGACTCGATGACGGACCTCGAGGCCGTGCTCGAGGACGAGCTGCACAGCCGGTCACGCTTCGGGCCCGAGCTGCGGCCGCTGACGACGGCACCGCATCTGGTGGTCGTCGTCGACGGCGGCGAGGTCGCCCCGACGTGCCAGCTGCTCGGCATCGGCCTGCACGGCACCACCGTCGTCGACCTGTCCGGCACGGTCCCGCGTGACTCCGGGCGGTGGCTGCTGTCGCTGCAGGTGACCGCCGACGGCATCGCCGCCGACCAGGGCAAGAAGGTCACGCCGCTCGGCAGGCCGGACCGGGTCAGCGTCATCGCCGCCGAAGGCCTCGCCCGGCAGCTCGCGCCGTTCCGGCTGTCGCAGCAGACGACGTCGGAGGAGCCGCTGGCGCGCAGCATCGAGCTGCCGGACCTGCTCGGCATCGGTGACGCCGCCGCCGTCGACCCGCTGCTGACCTGGCGGCCCCGGCCCAACCGGGAGAAGCTGCGGGTGCCGATCGGCGTCGGTCCCGACGGGCAGCCGGTCGACCTCGACTTCAAGGAGTCCGCGCAGGACGGCATGGGCCCGCACGGGCTCATCATCGGCGCGACCGGCTCCGGCAAGAGCGAGCTGCTGCGCACCATCGTCGTGTCGCTCGCCATCACGCACTCGTCGGAGGACCTCAACTTCGTCCTCGTCGACTTCAAGGGCGGCGCCACGTTCGCGTCGCTGGACGTGCTGCCGCACACCAGTGCCGTCATCACCAACCTGTCCGACGAGCTGCCGCTGGTCGACCGCATGCAGGCCGCGCTCAACGGCGAGATGGTCCGCCGGCAGGAGCTGCTGCGCGCCGCCGGCAACTACGTGTCACGCTTCGAATACGAGAAGGCGCGCCTCGCCGGCGAGCAGCTGGCGCCGCTGCCGAGCCTGCTCATCATCTGCGACGAGTTCAGCGAGCTGCTCGCCGCGAAGGCCGAGTTCATCGACCTGTTCGTGATGATCGGCCGGCTCGGCCGGTCCCTCGGCGTGCACCTGCTGCTGGCCAGCCAGCGCCTCGAGGAGGGCCGGCTGCGCGGCCTGGACACGCACCTGTCCTACCGGGTCGGCCTGCGCACCTTCTCCGCTGTGGAGAGCCGCGTCGTGCTCGGCGTGCCCGACGCCTACGAGCTGCCCAGCGCGCCCGGGCACGGCTACCTGAAGACCGACACGACCACGATGACGCGGTTCCGGGCGGCGTACGTGTCCGGCACCTACCGCCAGGCCGGTCTCGTGCCGCGGTCGCAGGCGACGGTACGGATGCAGATCGTCCCCTACGGCACCCAGCACATCCCGGTGCCGGTGCTGCCGGTCGAGGAGCCGCAGGAGGAGCCGGAGGAGTCCGGCCGCGGCGAGAGCATGCTCGACGTCATCGTCGGCAAGCTGCGCGGCCGGGGCGCTCCCGCGCACCAGGTGTGGCTGCCGCCGCTCGGCGAGCCCGCCACCCTCGGCGAGCTGCTCGGCGCGCTGACCGTCGACGAGCGCCGCGGCCTGGTCGCCACCGGCTGGCCCGGCACCGGCCGGCTCACCGCCCCGATCGGCCTGGTCGACCGGCCGTTCGAGCAGCGCCGCGACCCGCTCGTCGTCGAGCTCGACGGCGCCGCCGGCAACGTCGTGCTCGTCGGCGGCCCGCAGTCGGGCAAGAGCACCGCACTGCGCACCCTCATCAGCTCCCTGGCCCTGACCCACAGCCCGTGGCAGGTGCAGTTCTTCTGCCTCGACTTCGGCGGCGGCGCGCTGCGCTCCCTGGCCGGCCTGCCGCACGTCAGCGGCGTCGCCGGCCGGCGCGAGGGCGAGGCGGTCCGGCGCACCGTCGCCGAGGTCACCGCGCTGCTGGACGAGCGGGAGGCGCGCTTCACCGAGCTCGCCGTCGACTCGATCGCCACGTACCGGCGGGCCCGCAACGCCGGCGAGGTCACCGACGACCCGTTCGGCGACGTGTTCCTCGTCGTCGACGGCTGGAGCGCGATCCGCGAGCACTACGAGGAGCTCGAGGAGCGCATCAGGTCACTCGCGGCGCGCGGCCTCGGCTTCGGCATCCACGTCGTGCTCGCCGCCAACCGGTGGGGCGAGATCCGCACCAACCTGCGCGACCTGCTCGGCACCCGCATCGAGCTGCGGCTCGGCGACCCGACCGAGTCGGAGATCGACCGGCGCGCGGCGGTCAACGTGCCGGCGGGGACGCCCGGGCGCGGCCTGACCCACGACAAGCTGCACTTCCTCGCCGCGCTGCCGCGCATCGAGGGCGGCGACGGCGTCGAGGACCTCGCGGCCGGGGCCGCCGACCTGGTCCGCCAGGTCCGGGAGGCGTGGCCGTTCCAGCCCGCGCCGCCGGTACGGCTGCTGCCCAAGATGCTGCCCAGGGTGGAGCTGGCGAAGCTGGTCGAGCAGCGACCGGCCCGCCCCGGCATCCCGATCGGCATCAACGAGACGCACCTGGCCCCGGTGCACGTGGACTTCGCCACCGAGCCGCACCTGCTGATCCTCGGCGACGCCGAGTCCGGCAAGACCGGGCTGCTGCGCCTCATCGCGCGCAGCATCATCGAGACGAAGACGCCGCACGAGGCGCGGCTGTTCATCGCCGACTTCCGGCGCGGGCTGCTCGGCGTCGTGGACCGCGAGTACCTGCTGGACTACGCGCCGTCTCATTCGGCCCTGAACGAGATGATGCCGAACATCAAGGGCGCCATCACCGACCGCCTCCCGGGCCCCGACGTGACCGCCGAGCAGTTGCGCAACCGCAGCTGGTGGCGAGGCCCCGACCTGTACATCCTCGTCGATGACTACGACCTGGTCGCGCTGCCGGGCAACAACCCGCTGACCCAGCTGATGGAGCTGCTGCCGCAGGCCCGGGACGTGGGCCTGCACCTCATCCTGACCAGGCGCGTCGGCGGTGCTTCCCGCGCCCTGTACGAGCCGGTCATCCAGCGGCTGCGGGAGCTGGACGCACCCGGTTTCCTGATGTCCGGCAGCCGCGAGGAGGGGCCGCTGTTCGGTGATCTGCGCCCCAGCCCGCAGCCGCCGGGGCGCGGTACGCTCGTGCGCAGGAGCGACGGCAGGCAGCTCGTCCAGACCGCATGGATCGATCCTGTGCCATGATGTTGGCGGTTCAGGGCTGCGCAAACTTGCCGGACTCCGATACCGTCGCATTAGAGACACCATCGTCGATGACCGCGGTGCCACCGTACGGGGGCTTTTCCAAGTGCCTTGTCCCGCGGGACGGACTGAGAAGGGGTGAATTGGCGTGACGCAGCCGACGAGAGTCGATGCAGCGACCATGCACGCTGCCGCGAAGGATGTCCGTGCCACGCACGGCACCGTCAGCGGCAAGCTGACGGATCTGCGGGGCGCGATCGATGATCTCGTCGCCGCCTGGAAGGGTGAGGCCTCGTCCGGTTTCGCGCAGGTCATGACGCGCTGGGACCAGGACTCGACGAAGCTGCTCACCGCGCTGAGCGACATCGCCGACCTCCTCGACAAGGGTGCCAACACGCACCAGGCCAACGAGGAGCAGCAGGCCGCGATGATGAACAAGTACGGCAACTCGCTCAACTACTGACGGCCTGAGAGGCAGGGATAGGGATGTCGTACTTCCAGACGAACTACGCCCAGATGGAGACTGCTTCGCAGACCATCCAGGGCATCTCCAAGACGATCGACACCGAGCTCGACACGCTGCGCATGCGGCTGCAGAACCTGACCTGGGACGGCCAGGACCGCGACGCCTACAACGCGCACCAGGCGAAGTGGGACGCCGCCGTCAAGGACATGAACAACCTGCTCAACGAGATCGGTGGGGCCGTGGGCATCGCCCGGGCCAACTACATCACGACCGAGATGAACAACGCTCAGGTCTGGTAGTCGTTAGCCACGACGGCGTCGCTGTTTCGGATCGGCGTGGCACTTCCGGTGCCACGCCGGTCCCGTGTCACGGGCCGGTAGCCCGGCCCGCGGTTGGCGCGGTCCGCGCCGAGGAGAGGAAAGGCCGCCATGGGGGAGCCACCCGCCCTGCCCAAGGACTCCGAAGTCAATGTCGAGCAGATCGACAAGCTGCCCGCGTTGCTCAAGGAGCTGCAGGGGTACGTCGAGACCTACTGCATCGGGCAGATGACGAACATCCGCGAGCACCTGGACATGTCCGGGCTCGACATGGACAGCGTCGACATGAAGCTCAACGGGCAGGCGACGCCCTTCGGCGGCTTCTACAGCGCGTTCGGCATCGCGGCGAAGGCCGACAACGCATACAAGTCGGTGAACACGTCGCTGCACGAGCTCGCGAAGCACCTCGGCAAGATGGTCGGGCCGACGGAGCAGATCGCGAAGAACTACCGCACCGCCGAGGAGCGCAACCAGGCCGGCATGGCCGACATCAAGAAGCTCCTCGACGCGGGCACGTACGTGCCGGTGGACCAGACGGCGGTGGACAACCGCAACGAGACGGACCCGGTCGCGCAGGACCCGCACACCATCACGACGCACGGCACGACGACGCAGGCGCCCGCCTCGTTCGACGCACCCGGGTACAACCCGGGCTCCGACACGACGGTGGCGTAGGACATGAGCGGCGACGGAACCAACCCCGGCGACATCGGCGACTCGACGTACACCAAGCCCGCGGCGGTCCAGGACGGCGGCTGGTTCGGCGACTCGTACGCCAACGAGGGCGACCCCTCCTGGGAGGACGTCATCGCGATGGTCGTCATCCCCGGCAGCCCCGCCCGCATCAAGCAGGCCTCGGGCGAGTGGAGCGCGCTGCTGACCCGCCTCAGCGAGGTCGAGCGCGTCCTGAAGGCGGTCGGCAAGGACCTGGAGATCTGGAAGGGCGCCGGCGGCGACGCGTACCGCACCCACATCACGTCGATGGTGACCACCATCCAGACGATCATCGACGAGCACACCAGCCTGCCGCACTACCTGGACATGGCCGCCGGTGACCTCGAGGGCGCGATCGCGAAGATCCCCATCCCGGACGACATGATCGCCGAGGTGATGGCGGCCAAGCAGGGCTACATCGACCACGGCATGATCTCCGACACGTGGGGCCCGAACGCCATCTACCAGTACCTGCTGCCGGTGTACGGCAACAAGTGGTTCGACGAGGCCCGCGAGTTCTTCACGTGGGACTGGGCGTCGAACAAGCTGCGGGACTGGATCTCCAGCCAGGACGACAAGGCCAAGGACGCCTACCACGCGCTGGCGAAGCAGCACGTCAACACGATGGCGCTGATCCCCGGCAGCAACCCGCAGGGATACACCGACCCGCGGGACACCACCGTGCCGGTGACCGACCTGCCCGGTGGCGGCGGTGGCGGCGGTGGCGGTGGCATGCCGAACACGAAGATGCCCGGCGGCGGCGCCGGCATCGGCGGCGGGCCGAGCCTCGACAACATGTCCGACCCGCCCGGCGGCGGCATCAACGACCCGAACCTGACCAACCCCGGCGGCGGCCCCGGCGGCGGCTACGACCCTGACGACCTGCCCGGCAGCGGCCTGGCCGGCGCGGGCGGCGGCCTCGTCGGCGCCGGCCCCGGCGCGGGTGGCCTCGGCGGCGGCGTCGGTGGCATCGGCCCCGGCGCGGGCGGTCTCGGCGCCGGCGGTCTCGGCGCGGGCGGCATCGGCCGCGGCCCCGGCGCGGGCGGCATGGGCGGCGGCATGGGCGGCATGATGCCGGGCATGGGCATGGGCGGCGCGGGTGCCGGCCGCGGCGCGGCCCGCGGCGTCACGGGCGCGGGCGGCGGCAGGGGCGGCGTGCCCGGCGCGGGCGCCGGCCGCGGCGGTGCCGCCGGTGGCCTGCGCGGCGGGATGATGGGCGGCGCACCGGGTGCGGCCGGTCACGGTGGAGACGGCGAGGACCACACGACGTGGCTCCAGGAGGACGACGACCCATGGGGCTCCGACAGCGAAGCGCCACCCTCGGTGCTGGGCTGACCCCCGTGCCCGACCACACGACGGCGGCGCTGCCCGGCCGCTCCAAGCTGCCGGCGGCGCCCGCGGGTGCTCCGTCCACCGCGACGCCGGCGCGTTCTTCGTCCACCGGGTCGCCGGTGCCTTCTCCGGCATCGCCCGCGGCGTCGGTACGGGCACCGTCGGCGCCTTCTCGGACGCCTTCTCTGTTGCCTTCTCCGGCGCATTCTCCGGCGGCGGTGCGGGCGCGGCGGGGGCGGGTCGTGCGGCGGATGACGGCGGCGGTCGTCGCCGGGGTCCTGCTCGGCCTGTCCGGCGGCGTCGCGGCCGGGCTGGTCGCGCCGCGGGCCGCGCACGCCGACTCGGTCCGTGAGCGGCAGTGGTGGATCGCCGCGCTGAAGCTGACCCAGGCGCAGAAGGTCGCGCAGGGCGAGGGCGTCACCGTCGCGGTCATCGACACCGGCGTCGACGCCACCCACCCCGACCTGAGCGGCGCCGTCCTCGCCGGCACCGGCATGCTCGGCAGCACCAGCGCGAAGGGCTGGGACGACCCCAACGGGCACGGCACCGGCATCGCGTCGATCATCGCGGCCCGCGGCGGCGCCAACAACATGCAGATGCTCGGCGTCGCCCCCAAGGCGAAGATCCTGCCGATCGCCCTGCCCGCACCATTCTCCGGCTCGCTCGCCGGCCCGATCCGCTACGCGGCCGACAACGGCGCGAAGATCATCAACCTGTCGCTCGGCGGCAAGGGCGACCCGATCCAGTCGGAGATCGACGCGGTCGCCTACGCCCGGTCGAAGGGCGTCATCGTCGTCGCCGCCGGCGGCAACACCACGCAGGGCGACCAGCACGTCCCGCACCCCGGCAGCTACCCCGGCGTCATCACCGTCAACGGCACCGACCGCGACGGCAACCTGTGGAGCGGCTCGCTGCAGGACGACACGATGGACATCGCCGCACCCGCCCAGGACATCATCAGCGCCAAACCCAAGAAGCTCGTCGCGTCGGGCTTCGGCACCGGCACCGGCACCAGCGACGCCGCCGCGTTCGTCTCCGGGACCCTCGCCCTGATCTGGTCGAAGTACCCGAAGCTCGACGCGGCCAACGTCGTCAACCGCCTCTTCAAGACCGCCGTCGACAAGGGCCCCGCGGGCCGTGACGACCGCTTCGGCAACGGGCTCATCGACCCCCTGGCCGCGCTCACCGCCGACGTGCCGGCCGTCACCGCCGACCCGCTCGGCCCCGTCGCGGCGGGCACCGCGTCCGCCGACCCCGGCACCACGGGCGGCACCGGCGACGGCGACTTCGGCAGCCCGGCGATCCGCGCGGCCATCGTCCTCGGCGTCGGCCTCGTCGTGCTCACCGTCCTCGTCCTCGCCATCGTCCTGCCGATCCGCGCCATGAACCGCCGCCGCGAACGCACCGCGGCCCTCCCCGGCTACCGCCCGCCCGGCGCCCCCGGCGCCACCGGTCCGCCCGGGGGCTCAGGCGCGTACGGTCCACCCGGATATCCCCCGCCGCCCGGCCACCCGCCCGCAGGGCATCAGCAGGCCGGCTACCAGACGGGGACGTTCACGGGCCAGCAGCCGGCGGCCGGGCACCACACCGGACCCGTCACCGGCCAGCCGTCACCGACGGGATATCTCACCGGACCTGTCACGGGACCGCAGCCGCCGGTCGACCCCCGGACCGGGCCGGTCACCGGGCAGCAGCCACCGGCCGCGCCGCCGGGACCCCGCCCGCCGCAGTGGGGCCCGCCCCCGCAACAGGACCAGCGCTGACCGACCCGCTCGGGACGGCCGGCCGCGCACCGGGCACCGCTCGCGGCGGGACCGGCCTCTGTGGACCGTGTCGCTGCTCCACTGTGTCGCTGCTCCCGGCCGACCCGTTCGGGCCGGCGGCCGCGCGCCGGGTCGGCGGGCACCGCTCGTGGCAGGACCGGCCATTGTGGACCGTGCCACCGCTGCCGTCGGACCGCTCGGGCCAGCGGCGCGCCCCGGGCGCCGGTCGCGCGGCAGGAGCGGTGAGGGCGGCCCGAGTGGGACAGGCGGCGGTTCGGCGTGCGTCAGACAACTCGGTCGTGCGTCCACCCGCCGGCCGTCGCAGGACCGGCCGCTGCGGGCCGCGCCGGTGCTGTGGACTAGCGGCCGCCGGTGCCGCCGCCGGTGCTGGACGTCGGCATGCTCATCGAGCGGGACGCGTTGGCCAGCCCGCGGGACGAGGGGGTGCGGTGGACGGTCGGTGGGCGGACGTTCATCGGGCCGATCGTCGGCTCGAAGCGGTCTCCTGAACCCCGCCGTGGGTCCTGTCGCGTGCTCACCGCCGCGGCCGCGGGCACACCGCGCAGCCGGCGGCGGGCGCGCTGCACGAACAGGCCCGCCCAGATGAGCCCGGTGGTGAGCACGGCGGCGAACGCGACCCAGATCGCCGGCAGCTGCGACTCGGCCGCCGGGCCGCCGTCGTCCGGGCCGAGACCTGCCGGGGCGGCCTCGGCGGGTGCGGTGTCGTCGATGAGGGCGGCGACCGCACGGTACGGGTTGACGGTGCCGAACCCGACCTGCGCGTTGCGCCCGGCGGGCGGCTGGTCGGCGGTGCCGGTGATCCGGGCCGCGATCTGCTGCGGCGTCAGCTGCGGGTAGTAGGCGCGCAGGAGGGCGGCGGTGCCGGCGACATACGGCGCGGCGAAGCTCGTCCCGCCGCCGGAGCGCAGCCCGAACCCGCCGCCCTGCGGTGCCGGACCCTGGATCCGCACGCCGGGCGCGGCCACGTCGACGTAGTCGCCGGACGTGGACGTCGACACGTGCTTGTCCTGCTCGTCGACGCCCGCGACGGCGATCACCCCGTCGTACGCGGCGGGATACGCGGGCTGGTTGGCGTTCTGCGCGGCGCCGTCGTTGCCCGCGGCGGCGACCACGACGACGTTGCGGCTCAATGCCCGGCTGACCGAGGCGGCGAGCTTCGGGGTCGGCTGCGTCACCAGCGAAAGATTGATCACACCCGCGCCGTGGTCGACGGCGTAGTCGATGGCGGTGGCGATCGTGTTCGGCAGCTCCTGGTCGAAGTTCTTGCCGTCGTCCTCGAGGACCCGGATCGGCAGGATCTTCGCGCCCGGTGCCACCCCGTAGAACCCGGCGCCGGGCAGGCGCAGCCCGGCGATGATGCCCGCGACGAACGTGCCGTGCGCGACCTGGTCGCAGTCGCCGACCCCGTTGGCCTGCACGAAGTCCTTGCCCGGCAGGACCTGGTCCTTCAGCGACGGGTGGGTGGTGGACACCCCGGAGTCGATGACGGCGACGATGACCCCGTCGCCCTTCGTCATCGGCCACGCCAGCTCCGGGTGCAGCCGGGTCAGCGGCCACGGGGTCTCGGTCAGCTTGTCGGTGAAGCTCGGCCCGCACGCCGACGGCGCCGCGAACGCGGGGCCGGGGACGGCGCCGAGCGCGCAGGCGGCGAGCAGCCCGGCGACCGCCTGAGCGCCGATCCGTCGAATGTGCCGCACGTGCGACAGGGTAGCGCGCACCTGCGGCCGGTGTGGGCCTGCCCAGTTCGGTGTGCATTGATACCCTGCCGCTCGTGAGTGATGATGCGCGTCAGCGTCCCGGCGGCGGCGACCCGGCCGGGGACGGGCATCCGCCGGCGGCCTGGCCGATGCAGGGGGGCGTCGACCACGACCCGGAGTGGGAGCAGCTGACCGAGCCGCTGTCACCGGCGTGGCTGCCGCCGCCCGGCACCCCGGCCGGACCCCCGGCAGCGCAGGCTGCCGACCCCGCCGCGCAGCCCGGCCCGAGCCTGCCCGGCGCCGCGCCGCTCAACCCGCAGCAGGGCCCACCGCCGAACCCTCCGCAGCCGACGTTGCCCGGCGCGGCACCGATGGGCGTCCAACCCACGATGCCCGGCGCGGCACCGATGGGCGTCCAACCCACGATGCCAGGTGTGGCACCGGTCAGCGCGCAGCCGACGATGCCGGGTGTGGCGCCGATGAGCGCACAGCCGGGCATGCCCGGAGCCGCGCCGCTCGGCGGCCCGCCGCCGCAGCAATATCCGCCACTGCCGCAGCAACACGGTCAGCCCGCACCGCAGCAGTACGGGCCGGCGACGCCCCAGCAGTACGGACCGCCGCCCCAGCAATACGGACCGCCCCAGCAGCACGCACCGGCGCAGCAGTACCCGGCGCAGCCGATTGCCGGGCAGCCTGCCGTGGGACACCCGCAGCAGCCACCGGCCGTGGCGTACGGGCAGGTCTCCGGCCCGCCGTACGGGCAGGCGTCGGCCCCGCCGTACGTGCAGGTGCCGGGTCCGCCGCCGCAGCAGTCGTCATGGCCCGCGGCGCAGACCTCGGTGCCGCCGAGCCCGGCGCCCGTCCGGCCGCCGGCGCGACCCGAGCCGTTCGCCGAACCCGTCGACCTCGAGCCGTCCCGCGGCCGCGGCGGCCTGGTCCTGGGGATCGTCGTGGCGGTGGTCGTCGCGGTCCTCGCCGGTGGCGGAGGCTACTTCCTCGGCGGCGGCTTCGACAAGGACCAGCCGGTGGCCGCCCCCACCGTCGCGCCCAGCCCGTCGGTGAGCCCGACGCTGTCCACGTTCCAGGCCGGGCAGCGCAAGCTCAACGAGGCGAAGTTCGACGGCGACCTGCTGCCGCTGGCCACGCCGTGGCTGGCCGACATGGGCGGCTGCGTCGCCGACACGGACAAGGACGGCCCGAAGCTCAGCAACGACGAGGCGAAGCACGTCCTGTGCCGGTACGGCGCCGTCGACCTGCACTTCGTACGGTTCCAGAAGCAGGCGGACCGGGACGGCTCACGGGCGTTCCGCGCGACGCTCAGCGTGTCGTCGGCGACCCTCGCCCCCGGCCAGACCCGGCCCGGCCCGAAGACCGGCGGCTCGGGCGCGTCCGGCCAGTACGTCGAGTACGCGCTGACCGGCGGCGACGATCGGCCCCTGTGCGGCATCTGGTGGAACGTGCCGGAGGGCAACGCCGGGTTCTTCATGGAGACGCTGTGCAAGGAGACGCTGAACGGCGACTGGACGTCGTTCCGCGACCTGTGGGTGCTGCACAGCTAAGGCAGCGACGGGTCGATGTGGATCTTCGGGGCGGCGCCCCACGCGGCCGGGCGGGAGCCTGACAGCGCGGACGCCGCCTCCGACAGCCCGATCGTCGCCGCCACCAGGGGGCGCGGGTCGACGGCGCCGGAGGCGTAGAGCTCCACGGTGCCGGCCAGGCCGCCGGACGCGCTGAGCACCCCGACCGCGGTCACGTCCTTCAGTGCGAGGGTCCGCGAGTCGAGCAGGCTCGGTGTCCCGGACAGCCCGATGTAGACGACCCGGCCGCCGGGCTCCACCAGGTCGAGCGCGGCGGCCGGCGACGTCGCCGCGTTCGAGGCGTCGACGACCGCGTCCCACCGCAGCGCCGGCAGCGTCCCGGCCGTCCACACGGCGCCGCAGCCGAGTCCCCGGGCGAAGGCGACCGACGCGTCCGTCACGCCGAGCAGGTGCACCTCGGCGCCCCGCGCGGCGGCGATCTGCGCGACGAGCAGCCCGATGGTGCCGGGCCCGACGACGAGCAGCCGGTCGCCGGGGGAGAGCGCGGCACCGCGGACGGCACGCAGCGCGTTGCCGCCGGGCTCGACGAGGGCGCCGAGCGCCGGCCCCACCTCGTCGGGCAGCGCCTGCAGGGCCCGGGCCGGCACCAGGAGCCGCTCGGCGAGGGCACCGGGCCACCCGTGGCGGATGCCGATCTCGTGCCGGTCCGCGCAGAGGTGCTGGCGGCCACCCGTACACCTGCCGCAGCCGCCGCAACCGAGCATGGTGTCGCCCGTGACGCGCCTGCCGACCCAGCTCCCGTCGACGCCGGGACCGGCGTCGCGGACCACGCCGCACCACTCGTGCCCGATGCGGATCGGATACCCGGCCTGGCCGTCGTGCAGGTAGGACATCTCGCCGGTGAAGAACTCGACGTCGGTGCCGCACACGCCGGCCCGCTCCACGTCGACGACGACCTGCCCGGCGCCGGCGACCGGCTCCGGGACGTCCTGGACCTCGGCGCGGTGGGGGCCGATGATGACGAATGCGCGCACGGGCTCCATCTTCCGGGAAGCGGGTCACATGTCACGACTGCGAAGCGCCGAGTGGTACGCGGGCGACGACCGCAACGCCTACATCCACCGTGCCTGGATGCGCCGCGGCCTGCCCGCCGACGCCCTCGACGGCAGCCGTCCGCAGATCGCGATCGCCAACACCGCCTCCGACCTCACCCCGTGCAACCGCCACCTCGACGAGGTCGCCGACCACGTCGCCCGCGGCGTGTGGGAGGCCGGCGGCGTCCCGCACAACCTGCCGGTCGTGTCGCTCGGCGAGACGCAGGTCCGCCCGACCGCGATGCTGTGGCGCAACATGGCCGCGATGGCGATCGAGGAGATGCTGCGCGCCAACCCGATCGACGGGGTGGTCCTGCTCGGCGGCTGCGACAAGACGATCCCCGCGCTGCTGATGGCCGCCGCCTCCGTCGACCTGCCCGCCGTGGTCGTGCCCGGCGGCCCGATGCTCACCGGCACCTTCCGGGGCACGCCGCTCGGTTGCGGCACCGACGTGTGGCGGCTGTCGGAGGAGGTACGCGCGGGGACGCTGTCCGCTCAGGGCTTCCTGGACTCGGAGTCCTCGATGATCCGCAGCCGCGGGCACTGCAACACGATGGGCACCGCGTCGACGATGGGGCTGCTCGCCGAGGCGCTCGGGATGACCCTGCCGGGCACCGCCGGCATCCCCGCCGCCGACAGCCGGCTCCTCGCCCGCTCCCACGCGTCGGGGCGTCTCGCCGTCGAGCTCGTCCACGCGGACCGCCGGCCGGGTGCCGTCATGACCGCCCAGGCGTTCCACAACGCGATCGTCACCCTGGCCGCGACCGGCGGCTCGACCAACGCCGTCGTGCACCTGCTCGCGATCGCCGGTCGGCTGGGTGTACCGCTGAGCCTCGACGATTTCGACCGCATCGGCGCCGAGGTACCGCTGCTGGTCGACCTGCAGCCGGCGGGCCGGTTCCTGATGGAGGACCTGTACCGTGCGGGCGGCCTCGCGGCGGTGCTCCACTCGGTGCTGGACCTGCTGTCCCCGGAGGCCGTGACCGTGACGGGGGCGCCGCTGGTCGACTCGCTGGCCGGCGCCGCCGTCTTCGACGAGTCGGTCATCCGCCCCCGTGCCGCGCCGCTGCTGGCCAACGCGGGCATCGCCGTGCTGCGCGGCAACCTCGCCCCGCTGGGCGCGATCATCAAGCCCGCCGCCGCTTCGCCCGCCCTGCTGCGGCACCGCGGCCCGGCGCTCGTCTTCGACTCGATCGAGGACTTCCACGCCCGCATCGACGACCCGTCGCTCGACGTCTCCGAGTCCACGGTCCTCGTCCTGCGCGGCTGCGGCCCGAAGGGCTACCCGGGCATGCCGGAGGTCTCGAACATGCCCCTGCCGGAGAAGCTGCTGCGCGCCGGCGTCCGGGACATGGTCCGCATCTGCGACGGCCGGATGAGCGGCACCGCGTACGGCACCGTCGTGCTGCACGTCGCCCCCGAGGCCGCCACGGGTGGCCCGCTCGCCCGCATCCGCACCGGCGACATGATCGTCCTGGACGTCCCGGGCCGCACGCTCACCGTCGACGTGCCCCAGGCCGAGCTGGACGCCCGCCCGCCGGCGCCCGCGCTGCTCGCCGCCCTGGCCCGCCCCACCCGCGGCTGGGAGCGCCTCTACGTCGACACGGTGCTGGGCGCCGACACCGGCGCCGACTGTTCCTTCCTGCTGGGCTCCTCCGGCTCCCGGGTGAGCCGCGAATCGCACTGAGCCACGTGCGCGGGAGCCTATGATCGCCTCCTGGGTGCCGCTGGCCGGGGTGGTGGGGGTGCGGATGCGGGTCGGGATCTCCGGGACGCACGGGACCGGGAAGACGACGCTGGTCGAGGCGCTGTGCGCGCGGCTGCCCGGGCATGTCGCCGCCGACGAGCCGTACTACCTGCTGGAGGAGAGGGCCACGAGTTCCAGTTCCCGCCCTCACCCGAGGACTACCGGGCGATGCTGGCCCGCTCGGTGCGGAGCCTGTGCTCGCCGCCGTCGCCGTCCGGCGTGATCTTCGACCGGACGCCGCTGGACTACCTCGCATACCTGGTGGCGGCCGGAGCGGACCCCGCCGAGGAGGTGGACGGTGCCTGGTTGCGGCCGGCGTTCGCCGGTCTGGACCTGCTGGTCATCACGGTGATCACGGCCGAGACGGAGCGGATGTTGCCGGCCGCGGAGCTGCCCGGTCTCCGTTCGCGTGCGAACGCCGCGATGCTGGAGCTGGTGTACGACGACCCGTTGCACGCCTGGGAGGACACGCCGGTGCTGGAGCTGAACGGACCCCTCGACAGCCGGTCGGACACGGTCCTCGCCGCGCTGGGCCGGCCCCGGCCGCAGGGCCCGGCTCGGGCCTGACGGCTTTACAGGGCTCGCGCGGGCTTCCTACCATGGCTGGACCGTGAGCGGAGGGACCAGCATGCCGTCAACGGGGCCGTCCCGACCGCCGACGCTCGACGAGGTCGCCGAGCGCGCCCGTGTCTCCCGCACCGTCGCCTCCCGGGTGATCAACAACGGGCCCAACGTGAGCCGCGCGAAGCGGGACGCGGTCGAGAAGGCGATCCGCGAGCTCGGGTTCACCCCCAACCGCAGCGCGCGGGCGCTGGCCACCCGCCAGACGGGCGTGGTGGTGCTGGCGGTCTCCGGCGACGGCCCCGAGGTGTTCGGCGACCCGTTCTTCGCGCAGGTCATCGTCGGCGCGTCCGCCGCGCTGGAGAAGACGGACCTGCACCTCATGCTGAGCCTGGTCACCAACGACCACGGCCAGCGGCGGCTGCGGCACTTCCTGCAGACCCGGGGCGCCGACGGCGTGATGCTGGTCGCGACCCGCGGCGCCGACCCCCTGGTCGACATCGCCACGCGCTCGGAGCTGCCGACGGTGTTCATCGGCCTGCCGCCGCACGGGACGCCGCCGTGGTACGTCGACGTCGACAACGCCGGTGGTTCGCGGGCGGCGACCGAGCATCTGCTGCGCGGCGGCCGCCGCCGCATCGCGATGATCACCGGACCCGAGGACACCGCCGTGGGCCGGGAGCGGCTGCGCGGCTACGTGGAGGCGCTGCGCCTGGCCGGCCTCGAGCCGCACGCCACCGCCCCCGGCGACTTCCTGGAGGCGAGCGGCGCCGAGGCCATGCGAGCGCTGCTGAGCGCCCGGCCGGACCTCGACGCCGTGGTCGTCGCCAACGACAACATGGCGGCAGGTGCGCTGGCGGTGCTGCGCGACGCCGGCCGGGCGGTGCCCGGCGACGTGGCGGTGGTGGGCTTCGACGACATGCCGATCGCGCTGCACACCGAGCCGAGGCTCACCACCGTCCACCAGCCGGTCCAGTCGCTGGGCCGGGAGGCCGCGCGCATCCTGGTCGAGCTGCTGGACGGCGGGCAACCGTCGTCGCTGATCCTGCCGACCAGGATGGTGGTGAGGGAGTCGGCCTGACCCGCGTCAGTACCTGGTGTATCGCACCCAGTCGTAGCTGGCGGTGAGCGTCCTGCCCGGGTAGGTGAACGGCTGCAGCCAGCCGTCGACGCCGATGCCGGGCCACAGGTTCATCATGATGCGCTGCGGGCGGGTGGGCAGCGGCCCGCGCGAACCGTTCTCCTGGTGGACGAGCCGCCCGTCGACGAACCAGTTGATGGTGCCGCCGTTCCACCACTCGAAGGCGTAGTTGTGGTAGCCGGCCGAGGCGTCGAATCCGAGGTTGATGACGGTCTCGTGGCCGCCGACGCCGCCGGTGAAGTAGTTGGTCTGCATCTGGTTGGTGTTCTTGCCGAGGATCTCCACGTCGATCTCGTCCCAGGGCTGCCCGTCGCTGGGCCCGGTGTAGGTGAAGAACGACGTCACGGTGCCGGGGTTCTTCACGGCCTTGAGCCGCGCCTCGAAGCGCCCGTACGTGAACAGGTCGTTGCTGCGGTACTCGCCGGACGCGTACGGCTTGCCGGAGCAGCCGCCCGGGCAGGGTGTGGTGTTCAGGTTGGTGCTCATGACGCCGCCGTTGAACTTGACGTGGTCGGCGCGCCAGCCGGCGTTGAACATGCTGCCGTTGCTGTAGCCGTCGGCCTTGTGCCAGCGGCCGGTGTCGAAGCTGTTGAAGTTGTCCACGAAGCTGGGACCGATGGCGGCCTCCGCTTGGTGGACGCCCAGCGTGGCGGTGATGCCGAGGGTGGCGAGGAGCAGCGCGATCAGTCTCGTCCGTCGCATGTGCGGTCTCCTGTCCTGCGCGGTATTGGCGGATACCGGAAGCGCTTCCAGCGCGTTCAGCTCGGTGGGTGGTGTGAGATCAGTCTTGAAACTGGAAGCGCTACCAACTATGAATGTCTATCAGAACACAACCGGAGCGTGCTCACCACCGATCGGGAGGCACCATGCGCAGACGAGTACTGCTGGGCGCGGCGGTCGCGACCGCCACCGTGGCGGCGACCGGCACCGCCGCCGAGGCCGCCCCCGGTCCGGCCGGGCCGCCGCCGCGGTACCTGGGCATGTTCCGCGAAGAGGACCCCACCGCGATCGCCGCCGACGTGCGGAAGCTGTACGGCGTCACGCCCGCCAGCGTGATGTGGTTCGACAGCTGGGCCGGCGGCCGCCCGTTCCCCGTGGCCGAGGCGAAGGCACTGTGGCGGCACGGCATCATGCCGCACTACACGTGGGAGCCCTGGGACACCGCCCTCGGCCCGGACGACCCCGCGCAGATCCACCTGCAGGACGTCGTCGACGGCTCGTGGGACGACTACATCAAGGCCCGCGCCAGGGAGTTCGCCGCCGTGCGCAAGCCGATCCTGGTCCGCTGGGGCCACGAGTTCAACGGCAACTGGTATCCGTGGGGGATCGCGAACAACGGCGCCGACCCGGCCCTGTACGTGCGGGCGTACCGCCACGTGCACGACCTCGTCGTGGCCGCCGGCGCGCGCAACGTCCAATGGGTGTGGGCCTTCAACAACGGCTCGTCCCCGGACGCGCCGTACAACGACCCGGCCGCCGCCTACCCCGGTGACGCGTACGTCGACTGGGTGGGTGTCGACGGCTACAACTGGGGCTTCGGCCCCTCCTGGGACCCGGCCGCCGACCACTGGACGACCTTCGACGCGACGTTCGCCTCCGCGTACGCCAAGGCCCGCGCCGTCGCACCACGCCGGCCGGTGATGATCGCCGAGTTCGCCTCGACCGAGGACGGCGGCGACAAGGCGCGGTGGATCAGGGACATGAACGCGACCCTGCGCTCCGGCGCGTACCCGGACCTGAAGCTCCTCACCTACTTCGATCTGACGAAGGAGGAGGCGTGGTCGCCGGGCTCGTCACCGGCCGCACTGGCCGCCTTCACCTCCTGGGTCCGCCAGCGGTACATGACCGGCCGGGGCGACGAGCTCGCCCGCGTCTCCGCGCGCTACCGGAGGTGACCGGCCCGGGGGGGGGGGGGGGGGGGGGGCCCCCCCCCCCCCCCCCAGACGCCACGAACAAGCCAGCGAACACAAACAATACAAAAAAAAAAGCCACGAACAAGGAAGAGTAAAGGGAGAAGGAG
>NZ_JBVJIJ010000014.1:44198-274494 GCF_055586325.1 Dactylosporangium sp. NPDC051087
CGGCCACCAGAGGGAAAAGAAACGGAGGGGAGAAAAACCTCCCCTCTACTCCCCGCTCCCCCCAGAGGCCCCCCCGCCCGCCGGACCCCTCCCCTCCCCCCCCCGCCACCCGGGCCGCCGGCTACGGACCGGCGACGACCGCGAACACCGACGAGACCGCGATCGCGCCGAGGCACCGGGAGTCGTTGGACGCCGCGCGGTTGTCGCCGGCGACGAAGACGCTGCCCTCCGGCACCGCCAGCGGCCCGAACCGGCGCGACGCGCAGGAGCGCGGGTCCGGCTGCGCGTCCAGCGGCCCGTCCTGCACCACGTACGGCTCGTCCAGCGCGGCTCCGTTGACGGTGACCTTGCCCTGCGTGGTGCAGCACGCGACGGTCTCGCCGCCCGTGGCGAGCACCCGTTTGAGCATCGGCGAACCGGTCGACGTCCAGTCCTTGGGCGGATGGAACAGCACGACGTCGCCGTGCTTCGGGGTGTAGTCCGCGACGCGCCGGGCGGAAACGACCTGACCGGGCTTGATCCCGGGCTCCATGCTGACACCGCCCTGCGTGAACTGCGCGGTCGCGCCCGCCGGCGGGCTGTCGCCGCCGCAGCCGCTCGCGCCGGCGAGCACGACGAAGAGGGTCATCGACGCCAGTCTTCTCATCCGGCCGATCCTGGCAGAAGCGGGCCGGCCTGTGGGGGCGGCCGCGTCACCGACCAGCGGGGCCTCACCCCCGGTGTACATCCCGGCTACCGTCGGCTCGGCGGCGGGCGCGGGCGCTGACGCGCGGCTGTGCATCCACTACGGTCTACGACCATGACCGCACCACAGCGCGCCGGGTCCTCGTCGGCAGGCATGGGAGCCCGTGTCGTCGCACTCGTCGGGGCGCTCGCCGCGGTGCTCGCCATGAGCATGCCGTGGGCGAGCGAGGACAACACGGGCGTCGCCGAGTCCGGTCAGACGCTGCTGCTGCGCGGCGGTGTCGAGTGGACCGGCTGGGGCATCTATGGCGCGAGCCGGCTCGACGGTCACCGGCCCGTGTCGCTGACCGTGGCGATGATCCTGATCGCCGGGACGGTGCTGGTCGCGATCGCCGCGTGGGTCGCGTTCGAGCGGACCAGCCGCCGGTGGCTGCCGCCGGCGACCGCCGCCGCGGCCGTGCTCATGCTGATCGTGAGCTTCCCGGGACTCGAAGGGGTCAACGGCCGCTTCGGCAGCGGCCACATCACCACCACCGAGTTCGGCATCGTCGTGTGGCGGCTCGCCGTCGCCGCGGTCGCCCTCGGCTCGACCCGCCTCGCGCTGCTGCAGGAGGACGCGGCGACACCGCTGCGCCCGGACCTCACCTGACACGTCAACCCGCATCACCGCTGGGTAACCACTGGGCGCCCGCTGAGTGGGGTTTTGCCCTGGTATGTCCAGCTCATATCACTCCCCGTGACCGGCTCCACGCGGTGCGGGAGGGGGTGTCATCCGACCGGGTCGGTGGGGTGCCACTCGGTTGCTGACAACCTGGCCGCACCTGGGCGGCTACCTTAAGTGGACCAGCCACTCAGGCTGGCGGGAAGCTTAGATCCACCGGGCGTCTTTGGTCGCCGATCGGCCCGGTGGGGAGCCAGTGGCGAAACCGGACCCGTTTTCAGGTGACTACCGCGGGAGATCCGGTGTGCGTATCCACGCGCCCTCAGGCGCAGCAATGAATCGCTGAACCAAAGCCATTCCCATTCTTCGCCCCCGGCATTCCGGGGGTTTCTCAAGCATGCCGTGCCGCGGCCTGGAACCGGGGGTTTTTCCGTGCTGAAGAACGCTGCGATCGGATTCGGCGCCGCGATTGTCGCGGTGGCCCTGGCCGCCGTGATCTACCTGGCCGCGGCGCACCGGACGCCCGCCGCCGACGCCGGGGTCGTCTCCCGGCCGGCGAGCCGCAGCGAACTGCAGCCGCCGCCGAAGCCGCAGCAGCTGAAGCCGTCCGAACGCGTCGTCGTCACCGGCAAATAGCGAAGCAAGTCGTCACCGACACAGGTACCGCCCAGAATTAGGAGAACTGCGTGTTCCGCTCGAAGAAGCAGAAGATCGCCGCCATCGGTGCGACCGCCGCGGCCGTGCTCGTCGGTGTCGGCTCCGCCGCATTCGGTGCCATTCCCGCCAGCAACACCGGCGTCATCACCGGCTGCCGCGACAAGAACACCAGCGCGCTGCGGGTCATCGACTACCAGTCGGGCACGCGGTGCCGCAACAGCGAGCAGATGGTCCAGTGGAACCAGACGGGCCCGAAGGGCGACAAGGGCGCTACGGGCAGCACCGGCGCTGTCGGCGCGACCGGCGCCACCGGCCCGAAGGGTGCCACCGGCGCGACGGGCGCCACCGGCCCCGCCGGCGCGAAGGGCGCCACGGGTGCCACCGGCCCGCAGGGCGCCGTCGGCGCGACCGGCGTGACGGGTGCCACCGGCGCCAAGGGCGAGACTGGCGCCGCCGGTGCTCAGGGCGCCAAGGGCGAGACGGGCGCTGCCGGTGCCCAGGGCGCGAAGGGCGAGACGGGCGCGGCCGGTGCTCAGGGTGCGAAGGGCGAGACGGGCGCTGCCGGTGCTCAGGGCGCGAAGGGCGAGACGGGCGCTGCCGGTGCACAGGGCGCCCAGGGTGCCCAGGGTGCCCAGGGCGAGGCCGGCGCGGCCGGCGCGCAGGGTGCGCAGGGTGAGAAGGGCGAGACTGGCGCCGCCGGTGCCCAGGGTGCTCAGGGTGCTCAGGGCGCGCAGGGTGAGAAGGGCGAGACTGGCGCCGCCGGTGCCCAGGGTGCTCAGGGCGCGCAGGGTGAGAAGGGCGAGACTGGCGCCGCGGGTGCGCAGGGCGCCCAGGGCGAGACCGGCGCGCAGGGTGCGCAGGGTGAGAAGGGCGAGACCGGTGCCGCCGGTGCGCAGGGTGAGACCGGCGCGCAGGGCGAGAAGGGCGAGACCGGTGCGCAGGGCGAAAAGGGCGAGACCGGTGCCCAGGGCCTCCAGGGCATCCCCGGCATCAACGGCAAGGACGGCGACCCCGGCCCGAAGGGCGAGAAGGGCGACACCGGCGAGGCCGGCGCGCAGGGTGCTCAGGGCGAGAAGGGCGAGACCGGCGCCGCCGGTGCCCAGGGCATGCAGGGCATCCAGGGCATGCCGGGCCTGAGCGCCTACGACCTGGCCCTCGCCAACGACCCCACCGTCGGCACCGTGCAGGAGTGGCTCGCCTCGCTGGTCGGCGTGAACGGCGTCGACGGCAAGGACGCGTACCAGCTCGCGGTCGACATGGGCGCGTTCTCCGGCTCGCCGGAGGAGTGGCTGGCGTCCCTCAAGGGCAAGGACGGCGTCAACGGCGCCAAGGGTGAGACCGGCGCCGCGGGTGCCCAGGGTGCCGCGGGCGCTCAGGGTGCCGCGGGCGCTCAGGGCGCGGCCGGCGCGCAGGGTGCGCAGGGTCCGGCCGGTGCGGCCGGAGCCAACGGCACCAACGGCGCGACCTGGCTCACCGGCACCGGCGTCCCGGCGGGCGCGAACGGCGCGGTCGGCGACCTGTACCTCGACACCGCCACGGCCAACGTCTACAAGAAGACCGCGGCGACCACCTGGACGCTGACGGCGAACATCAAGGGCGCCACCCCCACGGTGACCCAGACGACCGCCACCAAGTCCGGCTCGGTGCAGATCAACGCCGGCAGCTCGTCCGGCACGCTGAACATCACCTGCGACAACGCCGGCATCGCGATGGTCGGCACCTGGTCCGAGACCGGCTCCGGCAACGTGGGCCTGACCAGCGGCAAGCAGTCCACGGACGGCAAGACCTGGCAGTTCACCTTCTCGCACAGCGGCAGCACCAACATCGTGACCGGCCTGGTCACCTGCGTCAGCTTCAGCTGAACCACCACAGGGCGGCCCCGGCAACCGTCGGGGCCGCCTTGCCAGTACACCTGCCAAACAAGGGAAAGCGAGCACCTGTGCGCACTGTGGTGAAGCTGGTGGCGTCGACGATCGTCGGCACCATCGCCGCCGGTGGCCTGAGCACGGCGGCCCACGCCGCCGGGCCGGCCGTCAGCGGGGTCACGCCGAAGAACGGGACGACCGGCATCGCCGTCGGCGTCCGCCCGACGATCACCTACGACACCGCGGTCGACCCGTCGGCGCTGCGGTACTCGTTCGTCAAGACCAGCGGCGGCGCGTCCGTCGCGTCGTACTACGCCTACGACGCGCCGACGCACACGTTCACGTTCACGCCGCGGGCCGCGCTCGCCGAGCAGACGAAGTACACGATGACGGTGAAGGTCAGCACGTCGACCTACACCTGGTCGTTCACCACCGGGGTCACCGACAGGGTCGCGCCGAGCGTGCCGGGCGCGCCGAGCGTCGCCGACGTCACCACGACGGGCGCGACGGTCAGCTGGGGCGCCTCCACGGACGCCGTCGGCGTCACCGGCTACCAGGTGTTCGACAACGGCACCCTGAAGGCCACCGTCACGGAACCGTCGACGACCCTCGCCGGCCTGGAGCCGGGCACCGCGCACAGCATCACCGTCAAGGCCGTCGACGCCGCCGGGAACGTCTCCGCCGCGTCGGCCCCGGTGGCGTTCACCACCCTGACGCCGCCGCCGGCGCCGGACACGGCCGCGCCGAGCGCGCCCGGTGCCCCGGTGGCGAGCGCGCTGACGTCGACCGGCGTGACGCTGACCTGGGAGCCGTCGACCGACAACGTCGGCGTCACCCAGTACACGATCAGCGGCGGACCGGCCGTCCAGACGAGCACGGTCAACAGCGTGGCCCTCACCGGGCTGTCGCCGCTGACCGCCTACGGCTTCACCGTCACGGCCACCGACGCCGCCGGCAACACGTCCGCCGCGTCGCAGCCGACGGTGGTGACGACCCCGGCGACGCCGATCGCCAACGGTGTCAACGGCGCCGGCATCCCCGGCGCCACCGGCAAGACCCTGGTGCTCTACGACAGCACCGGCCCCTACGGCTTCCTCGGCGAGCTCTACGCGATGGCCGCGGTGAACCTCAGCTCCCACTTCGGCGACTGGACCGCGCAGCCGGTGACCAGCTACGCCGCCGGCGAGATCGACCAGTTCCAGGCCGTGGTGTACCTCGGCAGCACGTACGACGAGCCGCTGCCCCTGGCGTTCCTCGACGACGTGACCGCGACCACCAAGCCGGTCGTGTGGATCTACGACAACATCTGGCAGCTGACGGCCCGCGACCCGAACTTCGCCGCCAACCGCGGCTTCATGTGGACCGGCTTCGACGTCTCCTCGATCTCGACGGTCAACTACAAGGCCAAGACGTTCACGCGTGACCCGCAGAACGGCGCGGGCATCATGGACACCACGATCAGCGACACCACGAAGGCCACCCCGGTCGCCAGCGCGGTCCGCGCCGACGGCACCACGATGTCGTGGGGCGTGCGGTCGGGCAACTTCACCTACCTCGGCGAGATCCCGTTCTCCTACATCAGCGCCGACGACCGGTACGTCGCCTTCTCCGACCTGCTGATCGACGTGCTCGCGCCGCAGACCGTGGAGCGGCACCGGGCCCTGGTCCGCATCGAGGACGTCGGCCCCGACGCCGAGCCGAGCGAGCTGCGGGCGATCACGAACTACCTGTACAGCAAGAACATCCCGTTCTCCGTCGCCGTGTACTCCCGCTACCGTGACCCGCTGGGCTCCGGCACCGGTGGGGTGGCCGAGGACTACACCCTCGCGCAGCGGCCCCTGGTCGTCGCGGAGCTCAAGTACATGCAGTCGCACGGCGGCACGCTGCTGATGCACGGCTACACGCACCAGTACGAGAGCATGCTCAACCCGTACAACGGCGCCAGCGCGGACGACTTCGAGTTCTACACCGCGCACGTCGACCCGGTCACCAACTACGTCATCTACGACGGCCCGGTGCCGGCCGACTCGCAGGCGTGGGCGCAGGGTCGCATCGACGGCGCGTTCGCGGCGTTCGCCGCGGCGGGCCTGGCCAAGCCGACCATCTTCGAGTTCCCGCACTACGCCGGCTCGGACGCGTCCAACCGGGCGGTCGCGGCGACCTTCAAGACCCGCTACGACCGCGGCCTGTACACCTCGGGCGCGCTGCGCGGCGGCGCGCTGGACAACAGCCGGATCTTCGGCCAGTTCTTCCCCTACACCGTGCGCGACATCTACGGGGTGCTGACCGTGCCGGAGAACATCGGCAACATCGAGCTGGAGCCGTTCAACAACCACCCGGCGCACCTGTCGGCGGACATCGTCAAGTCCGCGCAGCTGAACACGGTCGTGCGGGACGGTGTGGCGAGCTTCTTCTTCCACCCGTACGTGCCGCTGAGCTACCTGCAGGAGACCGTCACGGGCATCCAGGCGGCGGGCTACACCTTCGTCCCCGCGTCGTCGATGTAGCGCTCCCCGCGCGAAGGAAAGGCCGGTGCCCCCGAGGCGCCGGCCTTTCTGGCTGCCCGGGGGACAGCTCCGCACCCTGATTGCACCTAAATTCGACATGTCAGAAAATTTCGCGCTTGTACCCCCGCAGGAGGCCCGCGTTGGTTGCGTCCCTGGAGACCTCGGAGACCGTCGTCGACCCGCAGGCCCCGGCCGAGGTGAAGCCCCGGCGCAAGGGAAGGCTGGCGGCCGGGTTCGCGCTCGTCGCCGTCGCCGCGGGCGTCGCCGGCTGGCAGGCGCCGCGGGTCGCCGGCGAGCTGACCAGGCCGGCCTACATGGGTGAGCCCGCCGCGGCGATCGCCGCCGACCTCGGCTGCGACAACTACGCCCAGTCGACCACCCGCGACGAGACGATCTACCGCTACCACGACCAGGGCACCTGCACCCTGGAGGGCACCGTCGTCACGATCACCACCTTCGACCGGGCGAGCGACGAGCAGGCGTTCGAGTCGGTGATGAAGGCGCTGATCCCCGTCGTCCACCCGACCTGGCAGGGCGCCACCTACGCGGCCGGCGAGGCGTGGAACGTCGCCGACGCCCGCAACCTCACCCCCGAGACGGCGACCCTCGTCGTCCAGCGCCTCGGCGACGGCGCCACGAAGGTCATCCCCTTCAAGCACTGACGTGCGAAGTGCCGGCGTCCGGATCGTATTTGGCGGGTAGGCGCGGCGGCTGCCGTGCTGCGGAGGCGGTGGTCCCGGCGGGATGCCACCTGCCGCCGCGCCGTACATGTAGTCCACCAATCCGGGCGGTGGCGTGGGGCGCCCCGGCGGAGATTGACGCTGGGTGCACAAACACCAACGGTGGTGTAACAGTGCGGCCCGTCGTTGCCCTGCCGCCGAACCGCCAGGCGGCGGCCAGGGCCGTTTCGCGGGCGATGATTTCGTTGCGGTCGTCCCCTTCCCGAGCAGTAGCATCGCCTGGTGCTGGAACTGGTCGCCGGGGACATCACCGCGCAGCGGGTCGACGCGATCGTCAACGCCGCCAACTCGTCGCTGCTCGGCGGTGGCGGCGTCGACGGTGCGATCCACCGCAAGGGCGGGCCGGAGATCCTCGAGGCGTGCCGCGCGCTTCGGGTCGGGCACCTCGGCAAGGGGCTGAAGGCCGGGCAGGCGGTCGCGACGACCGCCGGGCGGCTGGCGGCGACCTGGGTCATCCACACGGTCGGCCCGGTGTGGAGCGCCACCGAGGACCGCTCCGCCACGCTGCGCGACTGCTACAGGAACTCCCTCGCGGTGGCCGAGGGGCTGGGCGCGACGTCGGTGGCCTTCCCGTTGCTGTCCTCCGGCGTGTACCGGTGGCCGAAGGACGACGCGGTGGCGCAGGCCCTGGCGGTGCTGCGGGACCCGCCGCCCGGCATCGGGCTGGTGCGGCTCGTCCTGTTCGACGCGGCCACCCTTCAGACGGCCGAGCGGGTCGCCGCCACGGGGGCGTGAAAGTCGATCGGGTGGTCGAACTGCCAGCGCCACTTCTCCGGGTTCGCCATCAGCCGCATCATGGTCGGCATCAGCAGGTCGCGCAGCACGCGGGCGACGGGACCGGCGGCCTTGTCGCTGTTCGTGCGGGCCGCGGTCGCGATGACCTTCTCGACCCGGGCGCGGCGCAGGAGCTCGTAGGCCTCGAAGGCCGCGGGGACGGGAAGGTCGCGGAGGCAGCGGGCCAGCTGCACGGCGCTCTCGGCGGCGAGCGACGCGCCCTGCCCGGAGCTGGGCGACGTGGGGTGCGCGGCGTCGCCGATGAGGACGGTCCGGTCGCGGTGCCAGACCGGCACGGACGCGATGTCCTCCAGGCCGCCGGTGACGACGAGGTCGGCCGGGTCGGTGCGGCGGATCAGCTCCACGGCCGGGATCCGGTCGCCGGCGAACGCGTCGGCGAGGATCGGCAGCCACTGCTCGGGCGTGTTGCCGGCGCCGTATGACGGGTCCTTCGACGGCAGGTTGACGAACCAGCCGCCGTCGCCCGCGTCGGTCACCTGGTAGCCGAAGAACGCGCGCCGGCCGAAGACCAGGTGCATCTTGTCGCCGGTGGGCGCCACGCCGCGGCCGGAGCAGCGGGCGCCGAAGCCGAGCAGCCCGACGTATCGCGGTGCGGGCGCGGACGGGTCGATGAGGCGGCGGGCCGTGGAGCGGATCCCGTCGGCGCCGATCACGACGTCGGCAGTCGCGCCGGTACCGTCGGCGAACCGCACCGTGCCGCCGTCCAGCGACGTGAGGCGCTTGCCGTGCTCGATGCGCACGCCGCGGGCGACGGCCTCGTCGTACAGGGCGCGGTAGAGCTCGTGCCGCCAGACCAGCTGCATCGCCGGCAGGTCGGCGAAGGAGCCGAACTCGGCGAGGCGCTTGCCGGTCCAGCTCTGCATGACCATCCCCGACATCGGGGTGCCGACCCGCTCCACGACGTGGTCGGCGTCGATCGCGGCCAGGGCGGTGCGGCCGTTCGGCGCGATGCTCAGCGCCCCGCCGACCCCGTCGGCGAAGCCGTCGTGGCCTTCGTAGACGGTGGCCGTGATGCCGGCCTTCTGCAGGGCGAGCGCGGCGACCGGGCCGGCGATGCCGCCGCCGATGACGATCGCGGACGTGACCGTTCCCATGACGAACCCCCGGCGAGACAATTGGTTGATACCAACTATCCGTCGTCGACTAGTCAGAGTCAACTATTTTGGTTCGTGGTACGCCGCCCACATCGGACCCCAGCCGTCGACGGGGTCGGTGACCTGCTCGATGAACCGCCGGACGAACGCGATCTCCGCCTCCAGCAGGCCCTGCCGGTAGGCCTCCTCGACCAGGAACAACGGGTGCGGGTCGGCGCCATCGACGAGGGCCGCCGCCGTGGCGCGCTGCTCCTCCAGGCGCACCAGGCGCTCCCGGAGCAGCTCGACGACGACGTCCGGGTGCAGGGCGCTGACCAGCGACAGCGCCGAGCCGAACGCCGGGAACTCGTGCCGGGGCGTGCCGACCAGGTCCCGCAACCAGTCCTGCAGCTCGGCCCGCCCGTCCGGGGTGATGCCGTAGACGGTGCGTTCGGGCCGCTGACCCTCCCGGGTCGTCTCCTGCTCCGCGATCAGGCCGGCCTTCAGCAGCTGCTCGACCACCATGTAGACCGAGCCGTGGGTGAACTTGATGCTGCGGTCGTCGCCGTGCGCGCGCAGCGTCTTGGACAGCTCGTACGGATGCATGGGCGAGCCGCTCAGGTACGCCAGCACCGCCAGGGCCAGCAGGTTCTTCCGGGCGGTCATGCCGCCGTCAGCGCCGTCATCGCCTCGTCGTCGAGGGTGACCCGCCCGGCGGCGACGTTCTCCTCCAGGTGCTCCAGCGTCGCGGTGCCGGGGATGAGCAGCGTGTTCGGCGCCACCGCGAGGATCCACGCGAGGGCGACCTGCGCGGGCGTGACGTCGAGGCGCAGCGCCGTGGCCTTCACCGCCGGGTGGCCGAGGACCCGCTCGCGGCCGAACGCGGCGCCGAGCGGGAAGAACGGCACGAAGGCGATGCCCCGGGCCGTGCACGCCCGCAGCACGTCCTCGCCGCCGCGGTCGACCAGGTTGTACGGGTTCTGCACGCACGCGACCGGGGTGCGGGTCAGCGCGTGCTCCAGCTGCGCCAGGGTGACGTTGCTCAGGCCGACGCCGCCGATCAGCCCCTCGTCGCGGATCGCGATCATCGCGTCCAGCTGCGCGTCGAAGTCGCCGTCGGCGCCGGTCACCCGGAGGTTCACCACGTCGAGGCGCTCCACGTCGAGGGAGCGCAGGTTGTCCAGGACCCCGGCGCGCAGCTGCTCGGGCTCCTGCGCCGGCAGCCAGCCGCCCTTGGCGTCGCGCGCCGCGCCGACCTTGCTGACCAGGACGAGCCGGGCGTCGTACGGATGCAGGGCCGTCCTGAGCAGCTCATTGGCGACGTCGGGGCCGTAGTACTGCGCGGTGTCGATGTGGTCGACGCCGAGCTCGACCGCGCGCCGCACCACGGCCAGGGCCTCGGCCCGGTCCCGGGGCGGCCCGAAGGCACCCCGGCCGGGCAGCTGCATCGCGCCGAAGCCGATCCGGTGGACGGTGCGGTCACCGAGCGGGAAGGTCTTCACCCCGCAAAGCCTACGACGCACGACATCTCCACATCTCGCACACCAGCCGTCCCGCGCCGGCCAATACGGTCGATGCATGCGGGTGCTGATGATCCTTCCGGCCCTGACCGAGGCGACCAGCCCACTGTTCCGGCCGATCAAGTACAGCCTCTTCCCACCGCTCGGCCTGGCCACCCTCGCCGGCTACCTGCCCGGCGACGACGAGGTGCGCATCGTCGACGAGCACGTCGAGCGCTTCGACCCCGCCGGCCTCGCCGAGCTGCCCGATCTCGTGGTCATCCAGGTGTACGTCACCTCGGCCCGGCGCTCCTACGAGCTCGCCGACTGGTTCCGCGCCCGCGGGGTGTTCGTCGCGCTCGGCGGGCTGCACGTCACGTCCCTGCCCGACGAGGCCGCCGCGCACGCCGACAGCGTCTTCTGCGGGCCGGGGGAGGACACCTGGCCCGTCTTCCTGACGGATCTGCGACGGCGTTCGGCGCTGCCGCGGTACACCTCGAAACAGCGCAGCCTCGAAGGACTGCCGCCGATCCGGCGCGACCTCATCAAACGCCACCGTTACCTGGTGCCGAACTCGATCGTGGTCTCCCGCGGCTGCCCGCACCACTGCGACTTCTGCTACAAGGATGCGTTCTTCGAGGGCGGGAAGTCGTTCTACACCCAGGCCGTCGACGACGCGCTCGCCGAGATCGACCGGCTGCCGGGCCGGCACCTGTACTTCCTCGACGACCACCTGTTCGGCAACCAGCGCTTCGCCACCGAGCTGTTCGCCGGGATGCGCGGCGCGGGCCGGGTGTGGCAGGCGGCCGGCACCGTCGACTCGATCCTGCGGCCCGGGCTGCTGGAGCGGGCCGTGGCGGCGGGCCTGCGCAGCCTCTTCGTCGGGTTCGAGACCATCAACGCCGGCAACCTCGCCGAGCAGCGCAAACGGCAGAACGTCGGGCGGGACTACGGCGAGGTCGTGCGGCGGCTGCGCGACGCGGGCGTGATGGTGAACGCCAGCTTCGTCTTCGGCATGGACCACGACGGGCCCGACGTCTTCGACCGCACCGTGGAATGGGCCGTGCGGCAGGGGATCGAGACCGCGACGTTCCACATCATGACCCCCTATCCGGGCACCGGCCTGTTCCGCCGGATCGCGTCCGAAGGCCGGATCCTGCACCGCGACTGGGAGCTGTACGACACGCGGCACGTCGTCCACGAGCCCCGCGGCATGACGGCGGGCCAGCTCTCCGACGGCTACTGGCGGGCGTACAAGGACTTCTACCGGTGGGGCAACCTGTGGCGGGGCGCGGCGACGAAGCCGCTGCTCGGTGACCGGATGCGGCACCTGGCGTACGCGGGCGGGTGGAAGAAGTTCGAGCGGGTGTGGGACGTCCTCATCCGATCGGGGCAGGTCCTGCACGCGCTGCCGCTGCTGGAGTCGGCGCTGTCCAGCTTCGGTACCCGGTCCTCCGGTGGAAGAATGACGTCCGGGCTGCTGAAAGGAGCAACGGATGACCGTCGCGGTGCTGGGGACCGGGATCATGGGCGCGGCCGTCGCGCGGAACTGGCTGCGGGCCGGCCACCCGGTGCGGGTCTGGAACCGCACGGCTGAGACCGCCGAGGCCCTGGCACCCGACGGCGCGGTCGTCTGCGACACGCCCGCCGCGTGCGTCGAGGGCGCCGACGCGGTGGTGACCATGCTGTTCGACGCCGGCTCCGTCGCCTCGGTCATGACCGCGGCGGCGCCGGCACCCGGCACGCTGTGGCTGCAGCTGAGCACCGTCGGGGTGCCCGGCGCCGACGACCTGGGGGTCCTCGCCGCCGAGCTCGGGCTGGTCTACGTCGACGCGCCCGTGCTCGGCACGCGGCAGCCCGCCGAGCAGGGCAAGCTCACCGTCCTCGCATCCGGGCCCGCCGGCGTCCGCGAGCGGGTCGAGCAGCTGTGCGGGCCGATCGCGGCGAAGGTGACGTGGCTGGGTGAGGCCGGTGCCGGCAGCCGGATCAAGCTGGTCGTCAACAGCTGGGTGCTGACCGCGGTCGCGGGGATGGCGCAGAGCGTCGCGCTCGCCGACGGCCTCGGCCTGGACCCCGCGCTGTTCCTGCGGCTGGTGTCCGGCGGGGCGCTCGACATGCCGTATCTGCACGCGAAGGCACCGTCCATGATGGACCGTTCGTATCCGGTGGCGTTCCCGGTCAGCGGGGCGCTGAAGGACGCCGGGCTGGTCGGCGACCTCGCCGCGGCCGTCGGCGTCGACCGGTCCGTGGTGGACGCCGCGGCGGCGCTGCTGTCCACCGCGGCCGGCCGCGGGTTCGCCGAGGACGACATGGCCGCGCTGTACGAGGCCGTGCGGTCGCCCTCGTAGTGCGGCGCCGCTCGCTCCTGCTGCTCGGCGCGGGGCTGGTCGCCGGCTGCGACGCCCACGGGGCGCCGCCCCGTCCCGCGCCGTCACCGTCGCCGTCCCCGGTCTCGCCGTGGGCGTTGCCGGTCGCCACCCCCGCGCCGTGGCCGACCGGCAGGTCCCGGGCCGGGCGGCTGCGGGACGCGGTGACGCCGTTCGTGGCCTCGGCGATGTTCCCCGGCGGGGTGGTGTTCGCCGCCGTCGACGGGGCCGTCGTGGCGCACTTCGCGTTCGGCGACGCCGTCCGGTACGACGCCGCGAAGGCCGAACTGCCCGCCGCCGAGCGGGTGCCGGCGACCACGCAGACGCTGTACGACCTCGCGTCGCTGACGAAGACGTTCACCGCCGTCCTCGCGCTGCGGCTCGTCGAGCAGGGCGCTCTCGCGCTGGACGAGCCGGTGTCCCGCCACCTTCCGTCCTTTGTGGACAAGGCGGCGATCACCGTACGGATGCTGCTGACGCACACGTCCGGGCTGTCGAAGGACGTCCCGCTCGTCGGCTCGACGGCCGCGGAACGGGTCGAGCACGTGCTGCGCGAGCCGCCCGTCGCCCCCGCCGGCAGCGGCTACCTGTACGCGGACCAGAACTTCACCGGCACGTCCATGGTGTGCGACCCGTCCCGCCGCATCGTGCTCGTCCTGCTCACCAACCGCGTGCATCCCGACGCCACCAAGGGCAGCAACAACCCCGCCCGGCGGGCTGTGGCCGACGCCATGCTGCCGTAGATCCTTTCCGTGGGGTACCTTGGAGGAGATGTGATCCGCTGACACCTCCCAACCCGCGCCCGAGGCACTGCCTGCCCGGCGGGTTTCCGACGTTCCTTGCCGGTGGTGTCCGCATGTCTTCTTCCGCCCTGCTCGCCCATGACCTCGTCCGCACCTACGACGGCCGTCGGGTGCTCGACGGCGTCTCCCTGACCGCCTCGCCCGGCCACCGCATCGGCCTCATCGGCGAGAACGGCGCGGGCAAGTCCACCCTGCTGCGGCTGCTGGCCGGCGCCGACGAACCCGACATGGGCACCGTCGAACGCCCCGCCGACCTCGGCTACCTGCACCAGGAGATGCCGTTCGACGCCACGGCGAGGATCGCCGACGTCGTCGACGACGCACTGCGCGAGATCCGTGCCGACCTCGCCGCGCTCGAAGCACCCGACGGGCTGACCATCGAGGAGTACGGCGACGTACTGGAACGCGCCCAGCTGCACGAGGCGTGGGACGCCGACCGGCGCGCCGAGCTCGTCCTCGCCGGGCTCGGCCTCGGGGACCTGCCGGCCGGCCGTACCCTCGGCTCCCTCTCCGGCGGGCAGCGCGGCCGGCTCGCCCTCGCCGCCGTGCTCATCCGCCGCCCGGCCGCCCTGCTGCTGGACGAGCCGACCAACCACCTCGACGACGACGCCGCCGCGTTCCTGGAGGCGCACCTGCGCGACCTGCCCGGCGCCGTCGTCCTCGCCAGCCACGACCGCGCGTTCCTCGACGCCGTCTGCACCGACCTCGTCGACCTCGACCCCGCCGTCGACGGCCCCACCCGCTTCGGCGGCACCTACACCGCGTACCAGGCGTTCCGGCTGGCCGAACGGGAACGCTGGGAGCGCCGGTTCGTCGAGGAGCAGTCCGAGCTGTCGGACCTGCGCCGCGCGGTCGCCGTGACCGCGCACCAGGTCGCCCCCGGCCGGGAACGCCGCGACAGCGAGAAGATGGGCTACGGCCACACCGCGGGCCGCGTCCAGCAGCAGATCTCCCGCCGCGTCCGCAACGCCACCCGCCGCCTCGACGACCTCACCCGCACCCAGGTCCGCAAACCCCCCGCGCCCCTGCGCTTCAACGGCCTGTCCCTGCCGCCCTCGGCCGACGGCCTGCTGGTCTCGGCGCAGTCGCTCGCCGTGCCGGGCCGCCTGACCCTCGACCGCCTCGACATCCCCGCCGGCGACCGCCTCCTGGTCACCGGCCCCAACGGCGCCGGCAAGTCCACCCTCCTGGCGGTCCTCGCCGGCCGGCTGGCATCCGCCGGCACCGTCACCCGCCGCCGCGGCCTGACAGTCGGCCTCCTCGCCCAGGACACCGTCTTCGACCGCCCCGACCGCACCGTGGCCACCACCTACGAGCTCGCTCTGGGCCCGGACCGCGCCGAGGCCGTGCCGCTGCGGTCACTGGGCCTGATCGCCCCCCGCGACCTGACCCGCCCGGTGGCGGACCTGTCGGTCGGCCAGCGCCGCCGGCTCGCCCTGGCGCTCCTGGTGGCCGACCAGCCGGAGCTGCTCCTGCTCGACGAACCGACCAACCACCTCTCCCCGCGCCTCGCCGACGAGCTGGAGGACGCCCTCGGCGCGGGCCCGGGCGCGATCGTCGTCGCCAGCCACGACCGCTGGCTCCGCTCCCGCTGGCCCGCCCGCGAACTGCGCCTGTGACCTGGCCCGCCCGTCCGGTTCCTCCGCTCGGGACGGCGATCTGGTCGTCGGCCGGGCCGGGGGACGGACATCGCCCGTCGGGAGGGGGAGGATGGCCGGCATGGACGACCCGGTGACGCTGAGCGTGCCTGAGCTGGTGGAGGCCACGTACGTGGTGGTGACCTCGCGGCCGCCGGCGGACGCCCAGGCCGCGGCCCGGGACGCGGCGCGGCGGTTGCCGGAGCCGTTGCGGGACGGGGCGCTGCGGATGCTGGCGGGGCCGCTGATCAGCGTCACCGTGTCGGCGGTCGGTGACGCGCCGCCGTTGCCGTTCGCGTTCCTCGAGGTGTACGGCGCGCCGGCGGGTCAGGTACGGGAGCTGCGGGCGGCGACGCACGTGATCGTCTGCCGGGCGGTGTCCCGGCCGGGGTGGCCGCCCGCGCACGAGTGGCACGCGCGGGGGATCGCGGCAGGGCTGGCCGAGCTGACCGGCGGGACGCTCGTCGACATGTTCACCCCGCAGGTCGTCGCGCCGGCCGCGGCGGTGCGGTCGCTGCCCGGACCCGGCGGACGGGTCGTGCTGACCCGATGGGTGCTCGTGCCGCAGTCGCCGGGCGCGCGGGGACTGTGGATGACCACGAAGGGGCTCGGCCGGTTCGGGCTGCCGGAGCTGCAGGTCCTCGACGTCCCGCCGGTGCTCGCCACCGCCTGGACGCGGGCGCTGTGCGGGCTCGCGTCGGCCCTGATCCGGGACTGGACGCTGGCCCTGCAGGGCGAGCCGAGCTTCGTCGTGCTGCCGCCCCGGCTGGCGGTCACCAACGGCGACGTCGCCCGCGCGCACGGGCAGGAGGCGCCCACCGGTGGGTACGCGGAGGTCCGGCTGCGGCTCGACCCGCCGGACGAGTTCGACGGCCAGGCGTTCCTGACCGTGCTGTCGCCGGTCGCCGAGCCGCGGGTCGCGGGGGAGTTCCTGACGTCGGTCAGCGCGGCGCTGTTCGGGGAGCCGGCGACCGGGAGCCGCCGGGCGCCCCGTGACGCCCGGATGGAATCCGCGATCGCCGCCGCCCGCGCCGCGCTGCCGGACGCCCGGGCGCGGTTCCTGGCCAGGACGATCGCGGCGCCGGCCTGGCTGATCGTGAAGCACGGCCTGCCCGGCCCGCGCCGCGAATACGTGTGGTCCACCGTCACCGGCTGGCCGGACCCGTCCCGCATCCACGGCGTGAGCATGTCGGACGCGGAGACGGACCCGTCGGTGCGGGCCGGGACACCGACGACCGTCGACGCCGCGGCCGTCGTCGACTGGGGGATCTGGGCCGACGGCCGCGGCATCATCGAGGGTGGCTGGACCGACCGGCTGCTGTCGTAGCCGGCGTCACCCGGGCAGACCCGGCCCGCGCGTCTTCGTCATCCCCGGCGGGCTCGGACAGCGGCGGCGAGGTCGGCGAGGAGGGTCTCGGTGGTGTCCCAGGACATGCAGGCGTCGGTGACGCTCTTGCCGTAGGTCAGCTCGCCGCCGAGGTCCTGGCGGCCCTCGACGAGGAAGCTCTCCAGCATCACGCCGGCGATGCCCTCCTGGCCCGCGGCGACCTGCTCGGCGATCTCGCGGCCGACCGCCGCCTGGCGGACGTGGTCCTTGCCGCTGTTGCCGTGGCTGGCGTCCACGACGAGGCGCTGCGGCATGCCCGCCTTCTCCAGCCGGGCGAGGGCGTCGGTGACGTCCTGCGGGCCGTAGTTCGGGCCGGACCGGGCGCCGCGCAGGATGACGTGGCAGTCGGGGTTGCCGGTGGTCTCCACCACGGCGGCGCGGCCGTCCTCGTCGACGCCGAAGAACACGTGCCGGCTCGCCGCGGTGTGGCAGCCGTCGATGGCGACCTGGACGTCGCCGTCGGTGGCGTTCTTGAACCCGACCGGCATCGACAGGCCCGACGCGAGCTGCCGGTGCACCTGGCTCTCCGGCGTCCGCGCCCCGATCGCACCCCACGACACGGCGTCGGCGATGTACTGCGGGCTGGTCGGCTCGAGGAACTCGCACCCGACCGGCAGGCCCAGGCCGAGCACGTCGAGCAGGAGCCGGCGGGCGAGCCGCAGCCCGGTCGGCACGTCGAACGTCTCGTCGAGACCCGGGTCGTTGATGAGACCCTTCCAGCCGACGGTCGTGCGGGGCTTCTCGAAGTACACCCGCATCACCACGCACAGGTCGTCGGTGTGCCGGGCGGCGACGGCGGCGAGGCGGCGCGCGTAGTCGACGGCCGCGACCGGGTCGTGCACCGAACACGGCCCCACGACGACGAGCAGCCGATCATCGGCGCCGGTCACGATCGCGTGGACCTCGTCGCGGGATCGTCGCACCACCTCGGCGCGGGCGTCATCCATGGGCAGCTCGGCCTGCAGCTCGCGCGGCGTGACGAGCGGCCGGTACCCGGTGACGCGCAGGTTGCTGGTGTTCATGTCCCGTCTCATCTCCTCATCGAGGCGGGTCCGGTGCTCCAGCCCGCCGTGTGACACGACAAAGGGCAGAGACTGTTGTCTCTGCCCTTGCTGGCTCCGGGTGATGTCAGGTCAGCGCAAGCGCCCGCCGGCTCCACCCGGAGCCACGGTAAAACGCCAATAGCCGTTCATCACGAGCGCCACTCTACGCCATGAACCCGCTCCGCACGATCAGCCGGCGCGGAGTTCGACCAACGTCACATCTGGCGCCGCACCGACCCGCACCGGCGGCCCCCAGAACCCGGCCCCGTTGGTGACATAGACAGGCATCCCGCCGACCTCGCCCAGCCCCGTGATCAGCGGCTGGGACATCCTGGTCACATAGTGGAACGGCCACAGCTGCCCGCCGTGCGTGTGCCCGGACAGCTGCAGGTCCACCCCCCGCTTCGCGGCCTCCTGCGCCTGGACCGGCTGGTGGGCGAGCAGGACGACGGGCCGGGCCGGATCGCGGCCGCCGAGCGCCAGGTCGTAGTCCGGCGGGTCGCCGACGGTGCCGCCGGTCGCGTCGTTGACCCCGGCGAGATCGAGGCCGTCGAGCTCCACCCGCGCGTTGCGCAGCACCCGCAGCCCCAGCTCGCCGACGTGCTCGATCCAGTCCTCGTGCCCGGAGAAATACTCGTGGTTGCCCGTCACGAGATACGCGCCCCGCCGGCTGCGCAGCCCGCGCAGGGGCTCGGCGGCGGGTGCGAGGTCGCCGACCGTGCCGTCGACGAGATCCCCGACCACCGCCACGATGTCCGCGTCGAGGGCATTGACCGCGGCCACGACCCGTTCGGTGTGCGCCCGCCCGAGCAGCGTGCCCAGATGGACGTCGGAGACGAGCGCGATCCGGGTGCCGTCCATCCCGCGCGGCAGCTTCCGCAACGGGATCTGGACGCGCCGGGTCGTGGGCGGCCCGAGCGCGCTGATCATCCCGGCCGTCGTGACCCCGGTCGCCGCCAACCCGGCGACGATCGCGGCACCGCGCGCCACCAGCAGCCGCCGCGCCCGGTCAACCCCGTCACCCAGGTCACCCGCGTCCCGCTCCGTCCTCCCGCGCACGTCCCGCGCAGCCTCGTCCCGCGCAGCCTGACCGTGCGTCGCCTCCGCTCGCGCTGCCTCGTCCCGAGCGGCCTGATCCCGCGTCGCCTCCGCTCGTGCTGCCTCGCCGCGTGATGCCTGATCCCGTGCTGCCTCGTCCCGTGCTGCCTTCTCCCGTGCCGTCACGGCGCGGCGGGCCAGCCAGGCGGGCAGCTCGAGGACGACCAGCGCGAGGACCAGATACCCGGCGAGCGCCAGCCACACATACCCCGGCCAGCCGACGACCCGCTCGAGCGCCGGCTCATACCGCCGGGGCAGCGCCCTGTTGCCGACGGCCGTCACGGCGAACAGCAACGCCAGCGCCGCCAGGACCCAGGCGCCAGCGCGGCGGACCCGCGGCCGGTCGGTGGTGTCACGCACCAGGCGCAGCCACAGATAGCCGTGCAGCACCAGCACGGCGACGACGACCAACGCGGCGAACAGCATCAGCTCACCCGTCGACGACCGCTGCGGCCTGGGCGCTGGTGACGACCGGGACGACGTCGAAGTCCACCAGGTCGGACCAGGCGGCGATCCAGGTCGTGAGCAGGGTCAGGTCGTCGCACTCCATGAGCTGGAAGCAGCGGGCGAGATTCGCCTCCACCCAGCTGTCGACATAGCGCAGGCCGTCGGGCATGAGCCTGCCCCGCTCCCGGGCGCGGTCATACACGGGCCGGGCCTGGCCGTCCTTGAACCGCTCGATCACCATGAACAACACGACGCGAAGCTACCCGGCACACCGCCCACCCGGCTGCCGACTTGTCGACAGCTGTGGACAACACCCCGCCTGTGGACAAAGAACGGGGCGGCCGGCCCCGACCGCCCGCCCCGTCCGCCAGGCCCCGACGACCACCCCACCGTCGCCGTCTTGACCCGGACACCCCTGCCGGGGTAGCTGTAACAAATGAAACAGCGCGTGTAACATCGCCTGGAACCAGGAAACATCCACGCTCCTCCAACTGTCAAGAGTCCTGCCTGAAGACGTGTGAAACGGGGACTGAAACGCATGCGCAAGGTCACGGTGAGAGAGATCGCGGCGGCGACGGGCATGTCCATCGCCACGGTCTCCCGAGCGCTCAACGACCACGGGACGGTCGCCCCGCACACCCGCGACCTCGTGCACCAGGCGGCCGAGCGGCTCGGCTCGCAGCGGCCCGCCCGCGACCCCCGGCCGGCCGGCGACCGGGTGTACCTGCGCTGCCCGTACGTGCTGACGGACTATTTCGGACTGATCGTCTCCTCGATCGCCGAGACCATCGAGCTGCACGGCCGCCAGCTGGTCCTCACGGCGGGCGAGGCCGCGCAACGCACCCCGCTGCTGCGGGACCTGGAGCGGCACGACGGCATCGGCGGGATCATCGTGATCCTGCCCCCGGAGCCGGGCGCGGACCTCGTCGAGCTGCAGCGGCGCCGGATCCCGTTCGTGGTCGTCGACCCGCGTACGACGCTGCCGCCGGACATCGTGTCGGTCTCGGCCGCGCACTTCGCCGGCGCCCGGAAGGTCACCGCGCACCTGGTCGGCCTCGGTCACCGGCGGATCGGCGTCATCGGCGGCCCTACCGAGTGGCTGGCCAGCGACGCCCGGCTCGCGGGGCACAACGCCGCGCTCGCCGACGTCGGTGTACTGCCCGCCGGCGAGCTGCTGCGCGCCATCGAGCCCACCACGGAACAGGGCCGGCGCGCGGCGGGCGCACTGCTGGACCTGCCGCAGCCGCCGACGGCGCTGGTCGCGTTCAACGACAAGGCCGCCGTCGGTGCGATGCAGGCCGCCGCCGACCGCGGCCTGCGGGTGCCGCACGACCTCTCGGTCACCGGGTTCGACGACATCGACCTGGCCGAGGCCACCAACCTCACCACGGTCCGTCAACCGCTGCCGGAGATGGGCCGGATGGCCGTTTCGCTGCTCGTACGCCTGCTGGAGCGGCACCAGCTGGACGCTCTGCACGTGGAGCTCGCCACCCACCTCGTGGTCCGGTCGTCGACGGCGCCACCGCGGGCCTAGGATCGGCCGATGTCCCTGCCCGTGCGCGGCCCGTGGGTCGTGACCCCGACCTCGTCGTCCGTCGACTGGGTGGTGGCCGCGGCCGCCCTCGCCGCGACGACCACCGGCACCGCGGCGGCTGTGGTACTGGGTGACTTCGGCACGCCGCTGACGCCGTACGTGCGGGCGCTCGCGGAGCTCCCGGCCGGGACCGGACTCGACGCCGTCGCCGCGGTGGTGACCGACCTGTCCGCGAAGCACGACCGGGTGGTGATCCTCGCCGGTGGCGGCGTCACGACGGTGGCCGACCTCGCGGCCGCCGTCCGCGCCCCCGTCGTCGTGGTCACCGGCACCGACGCCGACGCGGCCGGCCACACGATCCTCGCCCTGGAGGCCCTCGACCGCCGGCAGATCCCGGGCTCCGTGATCGTCGTCGGCGACGGCGGCGACTTCGACGCGCTGCCGGTCCGCCTCGCCGGGCGCATCCCGGCCGACCACGCGGCCTACGGTGACCGCTTCGCCGCCGAGGCCGCACGCTGGGTGGACCCGCTGGACGGCAGCCGGCCCGCCGCCGACGACCGGCCCGTGAAGACCCCCGGACCGGAGGACCCGCAGCTGCGGCTCGCCCGGCGGGCGGCCTGGACGCTGGCGATCTCGTTCCTGCTCGCCCTGCTCCTGCTGTGCCTGTGCCAGGGTGGCTATCCCGGTTCGTACACCTAGGAAGCCCGCCGGACCGTGGGCTGCCGGCGGCGCACCTTGCGCTCCAGCGGGGCGAGACGCCGGTGCCGCGGCCACGTCAACGTCAGCTCGGCACCGACCTCGAGCCGCGCCCAGGTCTCCTGCGCGGCCCGCAACGCGGCGACCGCCCGCACGACCGCGGCACGGTCGACGGCCGTCCAGGGCTGCGGCGCGAGACGGTCCAGGTCCGCGTCCGGCAGCGCCGCGGCCCGCTCCACGAACCCGCCGATCAGCTCGGCGCGCTGCAGCCGGTCACGGTTGGCGCGGATCAGCTCCGCCGAACGCTCCGCGGCGTGCGGCGGCCGGCGCCCCGACACGTGCGTCATGCTGCGGAACACGACCCCACCGGCGATCGAACCCCAGATCCCGTCGGGCATGCCGATGGCGTCCTCGACGGTGAAGTGCACGAGGTCGTGCGGCGCGTGCGCGGTCACCGGCCCGGCGTGCATCCGGTAGACGACGCCGTCGTCGCGCTCGATGAGCACGTCGGCCCACTGATGATCGGCCAGCCTGTGGAACGTGACCCGCATCGCTCCACCATCCCCGGCGGCGGCGAAGCGCTCAACCGAATTCACCGGTACGAAACGCGCGTCCACCAGCATTGGACCATGGTGGACGAACGGGCCAGGCTCGAGGTCAGGACGCTCGGCGAGAGCCGCATCGACTCCCCGCTCGCGGCGCTGCTGCGCACCGGGCGCACGACCCGGCACTACGTGGACGAGACCGACCGGGTCCTGCTCGACGACACGATCTCCCTCGTCGCGGCCCGTGGCGTGCCCGTCGAGGAACTGCCCGGCTTCGAGCCCGGCGGCCCCCGCCGCAAGATCTTCTTCGACCCGTCGAAGACCCGGGTCGGGATCGTCACGTGCGGCGGGCTGTGCCCGGGACTCAACGACGTCATCCGCGCGCTGGTACTGGAGCTCACCAACCACTACGGCGTGCGGCGCATCTTCGGCTTCCGCAACGGGTACCAGGGCATGACCGCCCGCTACGGCCGGGCCGTGGTCGACCTGGACGCCGACGCGGTCGCCGGCATCAACGAGTACGGCGGCACCATCCTCGGCACCTCCCGCGGCAACCAGGACCCGGACGAGATCGTCGACTGCCTCGAGCAGCTCTCCATCAACGTCCTGTTCGTCATCGGCGGCGACGGCTCCATGCGCGGCGCCCTGAAGATCGCCGAGGTCGTCGCGGAGCGCGGGCGGCGCATCGCCGTCGTCGGTGTACCGAAGACGATCGACAACGACATCCCGTACATCGAACGATCCTTCGGCTTCGAGACGGCCTTCGCCAAGGCGACCGAGGCGATCCGGGCCGCGCACGTGGAGGCGACCGCGTTCCCGAACGGGATCGGCCTCGTGCAGCTGATGGGGCGGCACTCCGGGTTCATCGCCTGCTACGCGGCCCTGGCCAACAACGACGCCGACTACGTCCTCATCCCGGAGGTGCCGTTCACCCTCGACGGCCCCGGCGGTTTCCTCGCCCACCTGCGGGCCCGCGTCGTCGACCGGGGACACGCGATGATCGTCGTCGCGGAGGGCGCCGGCCAGGAGCTCTTCGACGCGGCGTCGTCGCTGGACGCGTCCGGCAACGTGCGCCTGCAGGACTTCGGCCGCTACCTGCGGCACCGCATCGCCGACGACTTCGCGGCCGCGGGCGTGGAGGCCAACCTGAAGTACATCGACCCCAGCTACACGATCCGCAGCGTGCCGGCGAACCCGTACGACAGCGTCTACTGCATCCGGCTCGCGCACGCGGCGGTCCACGCGGCCATGGCGGGACGCACCGAGATGGTGGTCGGCCGGTGGCGGGGCCGGTTCGTGCACGTGCCGATCAGCCTCGCCATCAGCTCGCGCAACCTCGTCGACCCCGGCGGTGACCTGTGGCTTTCGGTACTGGAGGCGACCGGTCAACCGCCCGTGTTCGCCTGACTCCGGCCCGCCCGGGACCCCCGAAAATGTCGGTGGGTCTGGCTAGGGTTGCGCCGTGACTGGGAGAACGGTGCCGGCAGACGGCCTTGCCGGCGCGCCTGGCGAGGCGCGGTTGGTGGTGGCGGCGGAGCATCCACCCACGACGAGGCGGAGTCCGCGTCGCGTATGTGCCGGTGGGCGAGGCCGCGCCGGACCTGGCGGGCACCCGCGACGGGCTGCGGCTCTCCCCCGACGGCGAGCTGGCGGCGCTGGCCGATGCCGCGGTCGCGACCGCGCTCGGGGCGGCCGCCATGGCCGGGATCCTGCTGTGGAGCAGGCCGGCGCCGCAGGCCGACCACCGGGCGATCGCCGACGACTGGATCGCCGGCAGGGGCCTCGAGTTCGCCGCCGCCGCGGGCGTCGAGCTCACCGGGCTCCGCCCGCTCAGCGTGCGCTGCGACAGGCCGTCCTGCGCGGGGCGGCACACGACGGTCGTCCGGCGCGGCGGCGAGGCCGACGCGCAGCACGGCACCGGCGACGTCGAGAAGGTGCTCGCCCAGATCCGGGTCGCGCTCGCCGCCGCGTCCGGCGACCTCCACGCGGCCGTGATCGGGGCCCTGTCGAGGCTGCGGGACGGGGGGTTCGCGCGGCGGTTCGCGGCGTCGTTCCTCGCGCCCGAGCAGACCGCCTGGGTCGGCGAGGACGCCCGCGACCTCGCCGCCGACGGGCGCCGCCACCCGCACGCGCCGCTGCTCATGGCCGCCGCGCACACCGCTGAGCAGGCGGCGCTGATCCGGCCCCAGATCCACTCCACCGGCTGGCGGCTGCTGCGCGGCACCGCGATGATCCACACCCTCGCCGAAGGGCTCGGCGACACGATCCTCGACGTCCATGACGGCTGGCGCCGCCGGGAGTGGGGCACCGCCGACGAGCAGCGCGTGCTGATGAACACCCTGGCCGCCGTCCCGACCGACCGCGCGTTCCTGGGGTTGCTGGACGCGCTCGACGTCAGGGGCGCCCAGGCCGCCGTCGAGTCCGCCGCCGAGCGCTTCCCCGAGCGGGCGATGCGACTGCTGTCCGCCGCCGCTGCCGGTCCCGCCGCTGCTGGTCCCGCCGCTGCTGGTCCCGCCGCTGCTGGTCCCGCGGCTGCCGGGCACGGTGCTGCCGGTCCCGCCGCTTCCGAGCATCTTGCGAAGGTCGCCGAGCTGTTGCGGCGGCACGTGGTGCGGCATCCGGGGCTGGTGACCGCCGCGACCGATCGACCGGCCGGGGCGTCGACCACGGCGGCGGAAGCGGCCGGCGGCGTGTTGCCCGCGGTGCTGGTCACGCCGCCGTGGGAGGCGCGGCGGGCGGCGGCGGAGCCGGTGGTCATCGCCGGTCTCCGGTGCACCGACGAGCCGGTGGCGAGCTGGCCGGCGGGGGAGCGGGAGCGGATCGTCGCGGGACTCAAGTCCGCTGTCCGGCGGGAGGATCCCGAGCAGCTCGCGTCGCAGCTGCGGGCCGGGTCGCTCGACGACTGGCTCGCCGTCGACCTCTTCGAGGCCGGGCCCGAGGAGCTCGTCCGGCCGCTGCTGGCGACGTGGGACCCGCAGCGCCTCTGGGGTGCGCACCACTGGCTGCCGCGGATCGCGGCACGCTTCGGGGTCGCGGCGCTGCCGCTGGTGCTGCGGGTCGCGCGGCGCAGCCCGGCGGACGGCGGTCCGGCGCTGATGCCGTTCGCGGCGCCGGAGGTGGCGCTGCTGGTCGCCGGGTGGCACGCGCGGCTGAAGGCGGCACGGGTCGTCGCCCTCGACTGGCTGCGGCGGCATCCGGCGGCCGCGGCGCGGGCGCTCGTCCCCGCCGCGCTGGCCAGGCCCGGTGCGGCCCGTCGGCACGCCGAGCAGGCGCTGCTCGCGCTGGCCGTCGCCGGCCACCGGGACGCGGTCCTCGCCGCGGCCGACGGTCACGGCGCCCGGGCCGGCACGGCGATCCGTCACCTGCTCGACACGGACCCGCTCGACCTCCTGCCCGCCCGGATCCCGTTCGTGCCGGAGTGGGCGGACCCGGCGACGCTGCCGGCGGTGCGGGTGCGGGGCACCGGTCACGTCCTGCCCGGCGACGCGGCCCGGCACCTGGTGACGATGCTGATGGTGTCGAGGGCCGACGAGCCGTATGCCGGGATCGCCGTCGTCCGGGACACCTGCGAGCCGTCCGACCTGGCCCGGTTCTCGTGGGCGCTGCTGCAGCGGTGGGAGGCCGCCGGCGCGCCGCCCGCGGGCGCCTGGACACTCGACGCGCAGGCGCTGCTCGGCGACGACGGGACCGCGGCCCGGCTCGCGGCCGCCGTGCGGGACTGGCCCTATCAGGGCGCCCATCAACGGGCGGCCGCCGGGCTGGACGTGCTCGCGCTGCTCGGCACCGACGCGGCGCTGACCCACCTGCAGGACATCGCCACGAAGGTGAAGGCGAAGGCGGTGAAGGCGCGCGCCGAGCTGAAGCTGCGCGAGGTCGCCGAAGCGCTGGACCTGACCCCGGACCAGCTCGCCGACCGCCTCGTCCCGCACCTCGACCTGACCGCCGACGCGACCCTCACACTCGACTACGGGCCGCGGCGGTTCGTCGCCGGGTTCGACGAGCAGCTTCGGCCGTTCGTCGTCGATGCCGCCGGCACCAGGCGCAAGGACCTCCCGGCGCCGGCGGCGAGTGATGACCCGCGGCTCGCGCCGGCCGCGCTGCAGCGGTTCGCCGAGATGAAGAAGGCCGCCCGCAAGGTGGCCGGTGAGCAGACCCGCCGCCTGGAGCACGCCATGGTCATGGGACGGCGGTGGAGCGGGGCCGAGTTCCGCCGGACGTTCCTGCAGCACCCGCTGCTGTGGCCGATCGCCCGTCGCCTGGTGTGGCTCGTCGCCCCGGCCGCCGCCCCGACCGGCGCGGGGGTTGCCGCCGGCCAGAGTCCGACGGCCTGTGCCGTGGACGGCGGTGCCGCTGGTCAAGGCACCGTGGCCGGCGTCGTGGACGGCGGTGTCGGCAGGCGGGGTGCGACGCCGGGCGGGGGTGGCGGTCGCGGTGAGGTGGCGGGCGCTGCGGACGGCGGTGTGGGCGGGCGGGGTGTGGTGGCTGGCGACGGTCGCGGTGAGGTGGCGGGCGCTGCGGACGGCGGTGTCGGTGGGAGGAGTGCGACGCCTGGCGGGGGTGGCGGTCGCGGTGAGGTGGCGGGCGGCGCGGACGTCGGTGTCGGTGGGCGGGGTGTGGTGGCCGGTGGGGGTGGCGGTCGCGGTGAGGTGGCGGGCGTCGTGGACGTCGGTGTCGGTGTGAGGGGTGCGACGCCGGGCGGGGGTGGCAGTCGCACTGAGGTGGCGGGCGCTGCGGACGTCGGTGTCGGTGGGCGGGGTGTGGTGGCTGGCGGGGGTGGCGGTCGCGGTGAGGTGGCGGGCGGCGCGGACGTCGGTGTTGCCGCGGACGTCGGTGTTGCTGGGAGGGGTGCGACGCCCGGCGGAGGCGGCGGTCGAGGTGAGGCGGCCGGTGTCGCGGACGCCGATCCCGGTGGGCGGGGTGCGGTGGTCGGCGAAGGTAGCGGCGGGGCTGTGGCCGGTGGAGCGGTGGCCGGTGGGCGCGGGAGTGCCGGCGTCGCGGTGCGGCTGGCCGAGGATCGCAGCCTGGCGGACGTCGACGATGCGGCTGTCGTGCTGGCTGACGACGCCGTCGTGTCCGTGGCGCATCCGGTGCAGCTGGACGTGCGGGCGTGGGCAGAGCTGTTTGCGGACTATGCGATTCTGCAACCGTTCCGGCAGCTCGACCGCGATGTCCACGCATTGCGGGAGGAGGAGCTCGCGGTGACCAGACTGGCGCGGTTCGACGGCCGGAAGGCGCTCACGGTCAAGCTGCTCGCCCTGGAGCGGCGTGGGTGGCGGCGGGCCGGACAGGGCGGCGGGCGCCAGGGCAGGATCGAGCGGGACCTGCCCGCGGGCCGGGATCTGCCCGGCGGCGGGACGCTGATCGTCGACCTCGACCCGGGCATCGTGCCGGGGGTTCCGGCCGAGCACCCGGAGCAGTCCCTGACCATCTGGATCTGCCCGGCCGGCGGGGACCGGTGGCCACGCGAGCGGACCGTGCCGTTCTCGGCGCTGGACCCTGTGTCGGCATCGGAGGTGCTCCGCGACCTCGGCTCCTGCTACTGACGCCGTCGCCTACGTCTCCGGCCCCCGCGATCCGTCAGCCGAACCCCGTCAGCCGGACCCCGTCAGCCGGACCCGACGGCCGGGTGGAGGCGGCCGGGTGGAGGCGGCCGGGTAGAGGCGGCCGGGTAGAGGCGGCCGGGTAGAGGCGGCCGGACGAGGGGCAGAGGATCGCGCCCGGAGCACGGGACCGGACTCCGAACGCCATCGCGCCGTGGGCAGGAGTTCGCGGGTCCGGGGGCGTCCGGGCAACGGACACGCCACGGGCGGGAGTTCGCGGGTCCGGGGGCGTCCGGGCAACGGACACGCCACGGGCGGGAGTTCGCGGGTCCGGGGGCGTCCGGGCAACGGAGCCGTCGTGGGCAGGAGTTCGCGCGTCCGGGACATCCGGGCAGTGGAACGTCGTCGGTGGGAGTTCGTGGGTCCGGGGGAGACCCGGCAATGGAGACGCCGTGGGTGGGAGTTCGCGGGTCCAGGGACGTCCGGGGCAGCGGAACAGCGGCAGGCAGCAGGCGGGAATCGGGTTGCCGGAAGGAGAGCCGGCGGGCGAGGGTCTGGCGCGGAGGTGGAGGGATGACCCCGCAGCGGCAGATCAGGGCGACCTTCGACGCCGGCACGATCGTGGTCTACCAGGCGTACCCGGACGCGATCGCGGACGCGGCGCTCGCCGCCGGGGTGTTCGTGGCGCCGTTCGGGTTCGGGAGGATGACGTGGATCAAGCCGTCGCTGTTGTGGCTGATGCACCGCAGCAACTGGGGCCGTAAGCCAGGGCAGGAGCGGATCCTCGCGGTGCGGATCACCCGGCGGGGCTGGGAACAGGCGTTGTCGGAGGCGGTCCTGACGACCGACCCGGACCTGGGGCGGGCCCGCGTCCACGTCCAGTGGGACCCGGAGCGGTCGCTGCGCGGCGCGGCCCTCAACCACTACAGCATCCAGGTGGGGATCGGCAGGGAGCTGATCCGCGCGTACGCGGAGGAGTGGATCACCGGCATCACCGACCTGACCCCCGAAGTGCGGAAGATCGCGGCGCTGGTCCGTGGCGGCAGGGCCGCCGGGGCGCAGCGGCTGCTGCCGGCCGAACGGGTGTTCCCGCTCGACCCGGCCCTGGCCCGCCGCGTCGGCGCCGGATAAGCCGACAAGGCAGCGACAGCGCCGGACGCGGTGTCGCAATGCGGACAGGCCGTGGACACATCGTGACCTGAGGGCTGACCCGGTTGCGGTAGCGTACGGAAGGCGTGTTGTCGTGATCACTTCCGGTGAGGATGCGTTCAGTGTCGCGCAGACCCGTGTCCGTCCCGCTCGCCGTTGCCGTGGCCGGGGTGTTCGGGGCCGTCGGCCTTGGGAGCTCGGGTGTGCTCGGCCCGTGGTGGTCGCTGTTCGTCGATGACCTGGCGCAGTTCAGCGCGGGGCTGGCCGCCACCCTCACCTGCTGGATCACCGCCCGGCGGCACACCGGCGCCCAGCGTCGCTGGCGGCTGTGGATGGGCGCGGGCACCTGCGGCTGGACCGTCGGGCAGTTCATCTGGTCCTGGTATCAGCTGTTCCGTGACGACGGGCTGCCCTCGCCGTCGCTCGCCGACGCCGGATACCTGATCCTGCCGGTGTGCGCGCTGCCGGCGCTCATCGCCCTGGCCGGTGACCGTCCCGCCGACGGTCCGCGGCGGGTGGCGTCGCAGCTCGTCATGGTCCTCGACGGGCTCATCGTCGTCGGCGCGCTGTTCGTACTGACGTGGGCCACGTCCCTCGGCGCAGTCGTGCGGGCGGGTGCCGCCACCAGGTTCGCCTACACCGTCGCGATCGCCTACCCGGTCACCGACCTGCTGCTCACCGTCATCGTGATCATGCTGCTGGCGAGGTCCGCGGCCGCGAACCGGCGGCAGTTGTCGATCCTCGGCGTCGGGCTGTTCTGCCTGTCGTTCTCCGACAGCGTCTTCGCCTACCTGGTCGCCGCCGGCGCGCAGAGCATGCCACCGCTCGCCGACGCCGGGTTCATCGCCGGGCAGGCCCTCGTGGCGGTGGCGGCGGCGACCCCGACGCACGAGGCGAAGGCGGTCCAGGAGGCGGTGAAACGGCCGGATCACCGGTGGGGGCATCTGCTGCTGCCGTACGTGCCGGTCGCCGGCACCGGTGTCCTGTTCATGATCCAGCTGGTGCAGGGCCGGCCGATGGACATGTTCGAGATCGCCGTGGAGACCGCGGTCATCTCGCTGCTGATCATCCGGCAGGCGGTGACCCTGGTCGAGAACGCGGTGCTGCTCGACCGGCTCTCCGACAGTCAGGAGCGGCTCAGCCACCAGGCGTTCCACGACAGCCTGACCGGGCTGTCCAACCGGGTGCTGTTCCACGACCGGCTCGACCACGCCCTCGCCCTGCACCACCGCGACAACCGCCCCCTGGCGGTGCTGTTCCTGGACCTCGACGACTTCAAGGCCGTCAACGACCGGTACGGCCACCACGCCGGCGACCGGCTCCTGCGCCTCGTCGCGGACCGGCTCCGTGCCGCCGTCCGCGAGGGCGACACGATCGCCCGGGTCGGCGGCGACGAGTTCGCCGTGCTCCTCGAAGGCGGCGGCGACCCCGGAGGGCCCGCGGAGCAGGTCATGGCCGCGCTCCGCGAACCGTTCGACCTCGACGGCGCCACCGTCGGCGTCGCCGCGTCCGTCGGGCTCGTCGAGGCCGGCACGCACGGGCCCGTCCGCACCGCCGACATGCTGCTGCGCAGGGCCGACGCCGCCATGTACGCCGGCAAACGCCAGGGCAAGGGCACGCTCGTGCGCTACCGCGTCGACCTCCCCGACGGCACCGGCAGCTCCGACCTCGCCGAGATGCTCGCTGACACGCTGCGCGACGGGCGCGGGCTCGATGTGCACTACCAGCCGATCGTGCGGCTGCACGACGGCACCGTCGTCGCCGTCGAGGCGCTCGCCCGGTGGACCCACCCGAGCCTCGGCCCGGTCTCGGCCGACATGTTCATCGCCACCGCCGAGGAGATCGGCCTGATCCGCCTCGTCGACGACTTCGTGCTCGACCGCGCCTGCCGCGACGCCGCCGCGTTCCGCGGGCCCTGGGCGAGCATCGCCGTGCACGTCAACACGTCCGCGGCGCGGCTGGGCCGGCCCGAACACGAGGAGACCGTCCGGGCCGCGGTGCTGCGGCACGGTCTCACCCCGCACCGGCTGCTGCTCGAGCTCACCGAGACCGCCCCGCTGCCCGACCTGTCCGCCGCGGCGGGCGCGGTGCGGCGGCTCGGCCGCTTCGGGGTCCGCTTCGCCCTCGACGACTTCGGCACCGGGTACAACGCGCTCGCCCAGCTGCACGCCATCCCGTTCGACGAGGTGAAGCTCGACCGCTCCTTCACCCTCGCCGACGGCGGCCGCAGCGAGGCGATCTGCCGATCCATCGTGCAGATCTGCGCCGGCATGGGCGTCACCGTCGTCGCCGAGGGCATCGAGACCGATCGCCAGGAAGCCTCGATGGCGGCGCTGGGCTGCCGGTACGGCCAGGGCCACCGCTACGGCCCGCCCGGCCCGCTGCACGAGGTGGCTCCCCCCGGCGCACTGGACCCCGAAAACAGCCTCGTGTGACGTAAGGTCCTCTACGTGTTGGGCCTGATCGTCGCCGCGCTCCGGGCCCGGCGCGCCACTGCGCTCGTCATGCTGATCCTCGCCGCGGTCACGGCCGGCGCGGCCGTCGGCGCCGCCACCGTGTCCGGCCCGATGGCGCGCGACGCCACCACCGCCAGGATCGCCGCCGCCACCCCGGCGGAGCGCACCCTGTCGGTCCGCGCCGCCGTCGCCCTGGGCACCGAGCCCGACGACATCGTCCGCAGGTTCCAGGCGACGATCACCGATGTCCCCGCCGACCGTTCGGTGATCGGTGTGCGGTACTCCGGCGTCCTGCGCGCCGACACGCTGCGCCTGCCGGCCGAGCTGCGCGCCGTCGACGGGTTCTGCGGCAACGCCACCATGCTGGAGGGCCGCTGCCCGGAGCGGGACGGCGAGATCGTCCTCACGCCCGGCGTCGCCCGGCAGCTGCGCCTCGGCGTCGGCGACGCGCTGCGCCAGGACGGCGGCTCCGGCGTCGCGGTCGTCCCGCTGACCCTCGTCGGCCTGTTCGCGCCCGCCGACCCGCTCGGCTGGTACTGGTCCGGGCTCGACGGCGTCGCCGCGTACACCACCCGCAACACCGTCGCGAAACCCGGCGGCACGGCGATGGCCACCTTCGACGCGCTGCTGCCCGTCTCCGCCTTCGACGACCCGGCCGCGATCGACGCCACCGTCGCCCGGCTGCGCAGCGGTTCCGTCGCGGTCACCTCCGGCGCGTCCACGCTCGCCGCCACCGTCGAGGGCGACCGCCGCGGGGTCCGCCGCGGCCTGCTGCTCGTCGAGCTGCAGGTGCTGCTGTGCGGCGGCCTCGCGATCGCGGTCGCGGCGGCCTACGCGGCGCAGGAACGGCGCGCCGACGCCGCCCGCATGGCGATCCGCGGGCTCCCGCCGTGGCGCATCCTCGCCGGCACCGCCGGGCAGAGCGTCCTGCCGCTGCTCGCCGGCGCCGCGTGGGCCGTCGCGGTGCGCCCCGCGCTGTGGCAGGCCCTCGCCGTCGGGGTCCTCATCGTCGTCGCCGCCGAGTGGCCGGCCACCCGGGCGAGCGTGCCGGAGCTGCTGCGGGTCGTGCAGCCCCGCCGCCCCCTGGTGGCCGCGACCCTCGAGGTGTGCGTCCTCGCCATCGGCGCCGCGGCCGTGTTCCAGCTGGCCACCGAGCCGGCCGCCAGCGTGCGCCGGGACACCGGCTTCGGCCTCGGTCAGGCGGCCGCGCTCCTGATCGCCCTGGCCGCCGGTGTACTGGCAACGCGAGCCCTGCTGTCAGCGGCAGGGCTCGCCGGCCGGACGGCCCTCGCCGGTGGACACGTCGGCGGTGCCCTCGCGGGCCTGACGCTCGGCCGGCGGCGGACCGCGTACCGGATCGTGCCCGTCCTCGCGGCGGCCACCTGCGTCCTGGCCGTCGCCGCGCAGGACTGGGCCGGGGCCGCGGGTGCCCGCGCCGACCGGGCCGCCGTCGAGGTCGGCGCCGACCGGGTGCTGAAGGTCGCGCCGATGGACCGGGAGCGGCTCCTCGCCGCGGTCCGGGCCGCCGACCCGGGCGGGCGCGACGCGATGGCCGTCGCGATCGGCGTCGGCGCCGGCCCGCCCGTCATCGCCGTCGACGGCACCCGCCTGCGGGCGGTCACCGGCACCGACCTACCACCGCTGCGCGCCGGTGCGCCGGAGGCGCTGACGTTCACCGGCACCACGCTGGCGCTGCGCTCGGTGTCGGCGGGCGCGACGGTGACGCTCGTGCTGGCCGGCGCCGGCGAACGCGTCACCGCCGTCTTCCGCCCGCCCGCGACCCCGGCACCCGCCACCCCGTCGCCCGGCGCGTCCCCCGCGACGCCACGGCCCGGCGCGTCACCGAGCACATCGCCCGGCGCGTCACCGGGTGCGTCGCCCGCGACGCCAAAGCCCAGCACGACGCAGCCCAGCACGACACAGCCCGGCGCGACACCACAGCCGGGCGCGACACCACAGCCAGGTGCGTCGCCCGCGACGCCAACGCCCGGCGCGACGCCGCAGCCGGGTGCGACACCGGGTCCACCGTCCGGAGAGCCGGCCCCGGCCACGGGGGACGGGGAGCCGGGTCAGCCGCCGATGGCCGAGTCCACTGTGGAGGTCGCGGTGCCGCAGTGCGCGGCCGGCTGCCGGCTCGTCTCCGCCGAGACCAACCGCGGCCCCGTCGACCTGCTCGAACTGCGCGCCGGCGGCACCGTCGTCGTCGACGGCGCCGCGTTCGCCGACCCGGCCCGCTGGCGGACCACCCTCGGCCGGGCCGTCAGCACCGTGCAGGCCGGCCAGCGCGACGGCCGGCTCCGCCTGCAGGACGTCGACCCGCCCAGCGAACGCCCCCGCGACAACCGGCTCTACGTCGTCGACACCCCCGTCCCGCTGCCCGCCCTCGTCGCGGGCAACCTCCCGCCGGCCGGCGACAACGACGTGCCCCGCGTGCAGATCTTCGGCGTCGACGTGCCGGTGGCCCCGCGCACCGTCACGTCGGTCCCGCGCGGCGGCGCCGCTGGGGTGCTCGTCGACCTCGAGTACGCCGCCCACGTCGCCGGCCCGTCCAGCGGCGCGGCCGCCACGTCCGCGGAACGCCTCGAGGTGTGGCTCGGCCCGTCCGCGCCCGCCGACCTGCCCGGCAGGCTCGAGGCGGCCGGCGTCAGCATCGTCGGCGGTGACAGCGCCGCCGCGGCCGCGGACCGCGCGGACCGCCTCGCCCCGGCCGTGACCCTGCGCGCCGGGCTCGCCGGCGGCGCGATCGCGCTCCTGCTCGCCGCGGTCACCGCCGCGGTCGTCTCCGCCGTCGACCGCCACCGGCGCGGCGCCGAGCTCACCGCGCTGCGCCGCCAGGGCCTGTCCGCGCGGACCGCCCGCACCGTCGGCCGGTGGACCGCGGTCGCGCCCGTGCTCGTCGCCGTCCCGGTCGGCCTCGCCTCGGCGGTGCTGCTGCGGCTGCTCGCGCCGCCGCCGGTCCGCCCGTTCGCCGACCGCTGGCCGGTGCCCGTGGACCGGCTGCAGTGGCTCGCCGTCCTGGCCACCGCCGTCGTGGTCCTGGCCGTCCTGCTCCCGCCCGCCCTCTGGTCCAGGTCCGCCCGCGCCGAAGCCAGCGCCAACGGCGCCAGGAAGTCCCACGCCACCACCCCGCCGCGCACCACCGCCGCGTCACGCGCCGAAGCCCCGCCCGGCGACAACTCGCCCGGCAGTGGCGCGCCCGGCGACGACTCCCCCCGCGACAGCCCGCCCGGTGACGGTGACGGCGGCGGTACCCACGACGGTGACAACGCGGGGAGGTCGCGGTGATCGTGCTCGTCCTGGCGATGCTGTGGTCGCGGCGCGGCCGTGCCGTCACCGTCATGCTCCTGACCGCTCTCGCCACCGCCGGTGCGCTCGCCGCTCCCGCGTACCTCGCCCGCGCCGACGACCGGATCGTCCGCACCGAGGTCGCCGGTGCCTCGCCGACGGAACGCACCGTGCTCATCACCGGCGAGGTCCAGTCCTCCAACGGCGGGAGCATGGCCAAGACGTTCGAGAACCTGGCCGACGGCTGGCTCGACGCCCCCGGCTACGCGAGCGTGTTCTCCGCCCAGTTCACCGCCCAGCCCGGCGACCTCGTGATGGCGACCGCCGCGCAGCTGAGCACCGTCGTGTACCGCGAAGGCATCTGCGAGCACGTCCGCGTCGTCGCCGGTCGCTGCCTGATGGGTGCCGGCGACACGGTCCTGACCGGGCGCACCGCCGACCGGCTCGGGCTGCGCCCCGGCGACACCGTGTCACTGGCCGGGTCCAGGTACGACATCACGAGCTCGCGGTTCCTGCGGGCCGGGGAGCCGACCGCGCTCACCGTCGTCGGCGTCGTCGAGCCCCGCGACGGCGCGGAACCCTACTGGGGCCGTCTCGGCGGCGCACGCGACGGGTTCCAGGTCGACCGGCGCACCCTGGACACGTTCGCCCGGCCCAGCGAGCTGCAGTCCTACGACGCGTACCCGACGGCCGGCGCCATCACCGTCGAGACCCTCCCGGCGCTGCGCGAGTGGGTCGACGAGGCGCAGCAGCGCGGCAACGACGACGCCCGGCTCAGCACCGACCTCGACGTGCTGCTCGACCGCATCGCCGAGCGCCGCGCCGAGGTCCGCGCCGCCGTCCCGTTCGCGGTCGCGCCGGTGCTGCTGCTCGCCTGGGCCGTCATCACGCTCGCCGTGTCCACGGTCATCCGGGCCCGCCGCTTCGAGCACGGCATCGTCGCGCTGCGCGGGGTGGCCCGGCCCGGCCGGTGGTGGCTGGCCACCGGCGAGACGCTGCTGTCCGTGCTGGTCGGCGCCGTCGCCGGCTTCACCGCCGCCGGCGGCTGGCAGACCCGCGGCGCCTGGCCGTACGCCACCGTCGCCGTCCTCGGGGCGCTCGCCGTCGCCGTCACCGTCGCGCTGCGTACTGTCTCCGCGCCTGTGTCGGCGTTACTGCGGCAGGTCGACCGGCACACCGCCCGCTGGCGCGGTCTCGCCCTCGAAGGCGTCCTCGTCGTCGCCGCGGTCGTCGCCGTCGTCCAGGTCCGCGGCCGTCCCGGCGGCGTCGCCCTGCTCGCGCCGGCCCTCGTCATGCTCGCCGGCGCCGTCCTCGCCGGCCGGATCGTGCCGATCCTCAGCGGGCTGTCCGCCGGCCGGGCCCTGCGCCGTGCCGCCACCGGCCGGCTCCGGCTCGCCGGGGCGCTCGCCGGGTTCCGGATCGCCCGGCGCCCCGCCGGCGCGCGGCTGCTGGCGCTGCTGACCGTCGCCGTCGGGTCGCTCGCGTTCGCGGCCGGCGCCACCGCCGCGGCCGACCAGCGGCAACGGCAGCAGGCCGAGCTCGACACCGGCGCCGCGGTCGTGCTGAGGGTCGACGCGACCAGCCGCGGCCAGCTGCTGCGGGCCGTGCGCGCCGCCGACCCCGGCGGGCGGTCCGCGATGGCCGTCGTGCCGCTGCGCGACGGCGAGGGCGACGATGCCGCGGCCGTCGCGGTCGACGCGGCCCGGCTGGCCGCCGTCGCGCTGTGGCCCGCCGCCGCGCCCCCGGCCGCCGACGTGGCCGCGCGCCTGCACCCGCCGCTGTCCTTCACCCCGATCGTCCACACCGGCGTGAAGCTCACCCTCGACGTCACCGCCGTCACCATCGACCGGCCGGACCTGGTCCTGAGCGCGACCATCGCCCCGCTCGACGGGCAGAGCACCGGCACCGTCGAGCTCGGGAAGCTGGTGGCGGGGCGGCAGTCGTACACCGGCGAATCCCCGATGTGCTCGCGCGGCTGCCGGCTGGTCGAGATCGCCGTGCAGCTGCCGCCCTACGTCGGGCCGACGACCGTCGTCACGCTGCACTCGCCGCCGACGACCGACTGGCGCCTGGGGCCCGGCGCGACCGCGACCTCCGGCCCCGACGGCGTCACGTTCAGCCTGCCGATGACGTCCCAGCCCGGCGCCGGCGCGCTGCGTCCCGCGGGCGGACCCGAGGCGCTGCCCGTCGTGACCTCGATCCTGCCGGCCGACGCGACGTTCAAGACCTTCGGCGGCAAGGCCGTCCCCGCGACCACGACCCAGGCGCGCCGGCTGCCCCGCGTCGGGCGCGGCGGCGCGCTCGTCGACCTCGAGTACGCCGACCTCTTCGCCGCCGACGACGGCCGCGCCACCGGCGCCGAGGTGTGGCTGTCGGCCACCGCCCCGCCCACCATCGTCGACGCGCTGCGGGCGCAGGGCCTCACCGTCACCGGCCGCCGCACCGTCGCCGACACCCTGTCCGGGATCGCAGCCGGCGGCACCGCGCTCGGCCTGCGGTTCTACCTCTTCGCGGGCTGGCTGTCGGCGGCGCTCGGCGCGGCCGGCCTGGCCGTCGCCGCGATCGGCACCACCGCCGCCGACCTGCGGGCGCTGCGCGTGCAGGGGCTGCGCCGGAGCACCGCCACGCTCGTCGAGCCCCTCGTCGTCCTCGCCCTGGTGGCCGCGGCGGGCGTCGCGGGGATCGCCGCCGCGGCGGTCGCGTGGATCGCGGTCGGCGGCACGCTGCCGGGCCTGACCGGCACCGCGCCACCACCGCTCGCCGGGCCTGCGGCGACGGTCGCGGTCGCGTTGCTGGCGCTGGCCGCCGCGGGCCTCACCGCCCAGGCCGCCGCCGCCCGCTGGTCACGCTGAACCGCCCCAGGCCGCCGCGGCCCGCTGGTCACGGTGAACCGCCCCAGGTCGCCGCGGCCCGCTGGTCACGGTGAACCGCCCCAGGCCGCCGAGGCCCGCTGGTCACGGTGAACCGCCCCAGGCCGCCGAGGCCCGCTGGTCACGGTGAACCGTCAAGGCCGCTGCCGCCCGCCGGTTCACGCGGCCAGGCGGGTCCAGTTGTCGTAGTCGTGCACCGCCACGCCGCTGAAGGTGCTGTACCGCCCGGCCGCGGAGTCCACAGTGGACAGCTGGGCGGCCAGGGTGGACCGGCGCTGGTTCGCGAACGTGCAGTAGCCGCAGTCCGCCAGGGGCTGGGTCTCCGCGGCGAGACGGACCGGACGGCTGGCGCTCTGCCCGCGGGCCAGGAGGTCCGCGCCGACACCGACGACGCCGGTGGCGCTGTCGCGGTACGACATGACCGTGATCGCGACGGGCCGCGGTTGCCGCCGGGTGGCGGACCGGGTCCCGGACCGGTTCGGTCCGGTTGCCGTGTCACGCGCCGGGCACGTCCCGTGATAGTGCGCCTTCCGCGACGTGCGGCCGGCCGGATCCCGATGTCCGGCCGGCCGACGCGGTGCCGCTACGGGGTGCAGCAGGTCATGGCGTACACCTGGAACTCCCACAACGAGTAGCCGTAGTTCGTGGCGCGCTGGGTGCCGAGCACCCGCACGTAGCGGCCGGACCCGGACACGTTCAGCGTCTGCGCGCCGCCGGTGCCGGTCGTCGTGGCGTAGACCGTCGTCCAGGTGGTGCCGTCCGCGGACGTCTGCACCTGGAACGCCTTCGCGTAGGCGGCCTCCCAGTTGAGGACCACCTTGTTGACGTTCATGACGGCGCCGAGGTCGACGCGCAGCCACTGCGGGTCGCTGAACGCGCTCGACCAGCGGGTGCCGCCGCTGCCGTCGGTGGCGTTGGCCGCGCCGGTGCCGGCGTTCTCGGCCGACGACGCGGTGGTCGGCTTCCCTTGTGAGACCAGCGTCCCGCCGGTGTTCGTCGCGGGTGTACCGGCGACCGACATCTCCCACAGCGAGTAGCCGTAGGCGGTGCCGCGCTGGGTGCCGTACATCCGCACGTACCGGCCGGTGCCGTTCACCTGCAGGCTGTCGACGCCGCCGTCGCCGGTCGTGGTGGCGGCGACGTCGACCCACGTGAGCTGGTCGTCGGAGACCTGGATCCTGTACGCCTTGCCGTACGCGGTCTCCCAGTTGAGCGTGACGTTCGTCAGGTTGTACCGCTGACCGAGGTCGACCTGCACCCACTGCGGGTCGCTGAACGCGCTCGACCAGCGGGTCGCGAGGTTGCCGTCGGTGGCGCACGACGGGCAGCCGCCGCCACCACCCTCCGACGAGGACGCGGTGGTCGGCCTGCCCTGCGCGATGTTCGTGGCCGGTGGCGCGCCGGGTCCCTTGTTGTACACGGCGACCCAGTCGATGTTCAGCTGCCCGCCGGAGACCGTGGCGGCGTTGGGGCCGCCGCCGAACGCGTCGGGGAAGCCGCCGCCGATCGCCAGGTCGTAGATGATGAAGAACGGGTGGTGCACCGCGTTGGCCCAGGTGGTGGCGTCGACACGGGTCGCGGGCAGGGTGAAGTACAGCGCCCCGTCCAGATACCAGCGGATCTCCTCCGGCGACTTCGACCGGTCGATCTCCACCGCATAGGTGTGGTAGCCGGTCTGGCAGCCGGGGCAGGGCCGCTCGCCGCTGCCGAGGCCCGTCGACTCGTTGCAGGGGCCGCCCGGGTTGGTCCCGCAGTGCAGCGTGCCGAACGTCGAGCTGCGCCCGTTGATGTCCTCCATGATGTCGATCTCGCCGCTGGTCGGCCAGCTGGTGCCGGTCCGCAGGGTCGAGCCGAGCATCCAGAACGCCGGCCAGTACCCGGCGCCGTTGGCGGTCGTCACGTTCGGCTGCTGGATCGACGACTCCACCCGCACGACGCCGCCGGGCTCGGCGCCGAAGGTCGCGGCCTGTGTCTCGATCCGCCCCGACGTCCAGCCGGCCCGCGGGTCGGTGCCGGCGTGCAGGGCGCGCAGCACCAGGTGCCCGTTGCCGTCGTGGAACACGTTGGCGGTGCTGCTGGTCATGGTCTCGATCTCGCCGGTGCCGAAGCTGCTGCCCGGCCCGGTGTCGTACTTCCATGCGGCCGTGTCGATCCCGGTGCCGGCCGCGGCGCTGAAGTCGTCGCTCCACGTGAGGGTGAAGCCGGCCGGCGCCGCGGGCACGGCGGCGGCGACCTGCGGTGCGGCCTGGGCGTTCGCTGCCGCGGTCAGGCCGGTGTACGAGAGGGCGGCGGTGAGCGCGAGTGCGGCGGCTGCCCAGCGCCGGCGTGCTTTCGGTGGGTCGTACATGCGGATCTCCTCGGGCGGGAGGGGCCACCCACGACAGGGTCCTGCCACAGGGCGCAGCGATGCGCCGATGGTGGGTGGACGTCGACCATGCCCATTTGGCGCGGTCGATGCGGCGGGGTTGGGAGAGCGCTCTCTCGCGCACCGTACCAGCGACCGGCGCCGCCTCCAACCCTCGCCTTCGCCGCGACGGGGCACAATCGGGGACGTGCGGATCGGGGTGCTGGGGCCGCTCGAGGTGCGGGACACGTCCGGCGCGCCCGTCGAGATCGGTGGCGCGCGGCTGCGTGTCCTGGTCACGCTGCTCGCCCTGGACCCCGGCCGGACCGTCTCCGCCGCCCGCCTCGCCGACGGCATCTGGGGCGGCGCCCTGCCCGGCGACGCCGGCAACGCGCTGCAGTCCCTGGTGTCGCGGCTGCGCCGGGTCCTGCCCGGCGGGACGCTCGCCGCCCGGCCGTCCGGGTATCTCCTGGACGTCGACCCCCTCGCCGTCGACCATCTCCTGTTCGCCGACCTGGTCACCCGCGGCCGGTCGCTGCTGGAGCCGGACGGGTCCGCGGGCACCGGCCCGCCCCGGGCGGCGCAGGACCTCGCCGCGGGAGTCAAGCTGCTGCACGAGGCCGAGGCGCTGTGGCGCGGGCAGGCCCTCGCCGACGCGGGCGACGCGCCGTTCGCCGTCGGCCGGCGGGCCAGGCTGGACGAGCTGCGGCTCGCCGCGACCGAGGACCGCACGGCGGCCGAGCTCGCCCTCGGCGTCCGCGTGGTGGCCGACCTGGAGGCGGCGGTGGCCGCGCATCCGCTGCGGGAGCGGCTCGTCGCGCTGCTCATGCGGGCGCTGCACGCCGAGGGCCGCACCGCCGACGCCCTGCTCGCCTACACCCGCTGCCGCGACCTCCTCGCCACCGAACTCGGCGCCGACCCGTCCGCCGCACTGGCCGCGACGCATCTGGCGGTACTCCGAAACACGCTGACATATCCGAACAAGTCGGGTGGAGGGTTCGACGGTCCGACGCCGCCGGGGGCGGCTGGTGCAGGCCGGGGAGCGGAAGCGCCTGCGTCGCGAGGCGTGGATGAAGGGCCGGCTTCGCCGGGCGTGGGTGGTGGGGGAGCGGCGACGTCCGGCGAACCGGACGTGACGGCGACGGCGGCCGCCGGGGCGAGCGCCGCGCTTTCCGTGGTCGGTGACGGCGCGCGGGCGCCGCTGACCGCGCGGGCGGGCGGGAACCTCCGGGTGCCCCTGACCAGCTTCGTCGGGCGGGACGCGGAGCTGCACGCCCTGCGGGAGGCCCTCGGCGCGGCCCGGTTGGTGACGCTGGTCGGGCCCGGTGGGGCGGGCAAGACCCGGCTGGCGACCGAGGCCGGCCGCGCCGGAGCCGGCGAGGCCGGTGGACGGGACGGCGAGGTGTGGATGGTCGAGCTCGCCAACGTCGCCGATCCCGGGGCCGTCGCGCAGGCGGTGTGGACCGGACTCGGGCTGCGGGACCCGGCCGGAGCGGCCGCACCGGTGCGGCGGACACCCGGCACGGACGGGTCGGCGACGCTGGACCGGATCGCCGAGGCGTTGTCGTACCGGCGGATCCTGCTCATCCTCGACAACTGCGAACACGTCGTCGGTGCCGCCGCGGGGCTGGCGGACCGGTTGCTCGGGGAGTGTCCGCGGCTGCGGATCCTCGCCACCAGCCGGGAGCCGCTGGGGATCACCGGGGAGGTGCTGCTGCCGGTCGGGCCGCTGCCGGAGGAGCCCGCGGTGCGGCTGCTGGCGGACCGGGCGGCGGCGGTGCGGCCGGGGTTCCGCCTCGACGGGTCGGCCCTGAGGATCTGCCGCGCGCTCGACGGGATGCCGCTCGCGATCGAGCTGGCTGCGGCGAGGTGCCGGTCGATGACCGCCGGGCAGGTCGCGGACCGGCTCGACGACCGGTTCCGGCTGCTGACCAAGGGGAGCCGCACGGCGCTGCCGCGGCACCAGACGCTGCGGGCCGTCGTCGACTGGAGCTGGGACCTGCTCACCGGGCCCGAGCGGGTGATGCTGCGCCGGCTCGCGGTGTTCCCCGGCGGGGCGACCCTCGAGGCCGCGGCGGCCGTCTGCGACCCCGGCGGCACCCTCGGCGACCCGGTCGAGCTGGTCGCCGCGCTCGTGGACAAGTCGCTGCTGGTAGAGACCGGCGGGCGCTACGGGATGCTGGAGACCATCCGCGCGTACGGGCTGCAGCGCCTCGACGAGGAGGGCGAGACCGCCGGGCTGCGCCGGCGGCACGCGATGTGGTTCCTCGCCCTCGCCGAGCGGCTGGAGCCGACGCTGCGCACCGCGGTGCAGCTGGAGTCCCTCGCGGTGCTGTCCGCCGAGCACGACAACCTGCACGGTGCGCTGCGCCGCGCGGTGGCCGACGGGGACGCCGACCTGGCCGTCCGGTTCGTGCTGGTGCTCGGCTGGTACTGGTGGATGCGCGGCCACCGCGTCGAGGGCGCCGCACTGGCCGTCGCCGCGCTCGGCGTGGACGGGCCCTGCGACCCCGACGCCCGCGCGATGGCGTGCGGGGTCGCCGCCGTCAACGGCTTCGACGGCATCGGCGAGGTGGGGCAGCTGGAGGCCTGGTTCCAGGAGGCGTACTCGTACCGCGGCGAGCACTCGATGTTCCGGCTGTTCCAGGCCGTCGCGATGCTGTTCCGGGAGGGGGCGACCGACGCCACGCTGGAGTGCATCGGGGTGCTCGCCCGTGACCCGGACCCGTGGCTGGCGAGCCTCGGTGAGCTGCTGCTGTGTCACGCCGAGATGAACATCGGCGTCCCGTACGACGCGGCCGCCGAGCGCTTCGGCCGGGCTCTCGCCGGGTTCCGGGCGATCGGGGAGCGGTGGGGGATGGCGGCCTCGCTGCAGTCCCTGGCGGAGGTCCTCGCCCGGCGCGGGGACTTCACGGCCGCGATCGAGCACATCGAGGAGGGCCTGCGCCTGTTCGACCAGCTCGGCACGGCCGAGGACCGCTCCGCCGCCGAGGTGCGGCTGGCGCAGCTGCACGAACTGGTCGGCCGCCCCGACCGGGCGGAGCGGGCGCTGGCCGACGCGCTGCGCACGGCGCTGAAGGTCGGGCTGCCCGACGGGATCGCGTACGTCGAATACGTGCACGGCGACCGGGCGTTGCGGGCCGGCCGGCTCGACGACGCCCGGTCGCGGTTCACCCGTGCGGCGGACGTCCTCGGCGGCGACCGCGTGTCACCGCAGCTGCTCGCGGCCGTCCACGGCGGGCTGGCCGTGGTGCACGCCCGCGAGGGTGGGGTGGGCGCCGCCCGTACCTTGGCCGCGTCGGCGCTCGAGCATGCCCGCGCCGCGTTCGACGGGCCCGTCGCCGGCGCGGTGCTCGAGGACGCGGCCGAGGTCATGCTGCTGGACGGCGACCCCGCGACCGCCGTGACGCTGCTCACGGCGGCGGAGAAGGTGCGCGGCGGACCGGACCGCACCCGGCCGCACGTGGCGGTGCTCGCCGGTGCCGCATCCGTTGCGCTGGCGCCCACCGAGCGCGCCGCGGCGGTCGCCCGGGGTCGCGCCGCGACGATCGAGACGGCTGCTGATCTCCTGTAATTGGTTTGAAATGTCCCGGGTCCCGGAGCAGTCTGCAGAGGCCGCCACAACGATCCGGGGGGATCTCACCATGCGCCTGCTCCGTGACCTCTGGGCCACGTCGCCGCGCCGCACCGGTCTGGTGGTGTTCCTGGTCATCCTCGGCGCCGCCGGTCAGGCCGCCGCGGCCGGCGTCGCCGGGTCCGTCCTGATCCATCGATCATGGACGATGTTCACGATTCTCGCGGCGGCGCTCGTCGCCGCCGTGCTCACCGACCTCGTCGTCGGGCTCGTCATGGCCCGCGTGACCGCCGACTGGTCCGCCGACGTCCGCCGGCGGCTGTGCCGGGTCGCGTTCGGCCAGGACCTGCCGACCCTGGAGACCACGCCGGTCGGCGAGCTGCTCGACCGCATCGACGGCGACGTCTACCAGGTCGCCTCCGAGCTGCGCGGCAGCGGCGTGCGGATCGCCCAGTCGATCGCGTTCGGCGCGCTGTCGCTCGCCACCACCATGTATGTCTGGTGGCCGGCCGGCGTCGCCATGATCGTGCTCGTCGCCGGGCTCGTCGCCGTGCTGCGCAAGCCGACTGCGAAGATCGGCACCGCCCGCATGGGCGAGGAGGAGGCCTGGTCCGACCTCGCCGCGGTCATGGAGGAGTCCATCCACGGCCAGGACGACGTGCGCACCAGCCTCGCCCGTCCGTATGTGCTGCGGCTGTACGCCCACCGCGCCAGCGTCGTGCTGCGGCGCGGCCGGCAGGTGTGGACGCGCTCCGGCGCCGTCACCGCGGTCGCCGCCGGCACCGTCCGGGCCGGCATCGCCGTCATCGTCGTCGCCGGGCTGTGGGCCATGACCGCCGGCCACCTCGACGGCGCCCGGCTCACGGCCGTGTGGCTGCTCGCGCTCGGCTTCGGCGCGACGGTCGAGCACACCAGCCGGTTGGTGCCCGAGCTGCAGTACGCGCTCGGCGCCTGGGGCCGTGTCCAGCTGCTGCGCGACTCGCCGCAGGAGCCCACCGGCGGCGGCGCGCCGGCCGCCGGCGACCTCGTCGTGCGGGACCTGACGTTCCGCTACGCCAAGGAGTCCGCGGCCCGGGCCGCCCTGCGCGACATCAACCTCACCTTCGAGCGCGGCCGCTCCTACGCGCTCGTCGGCCGGACCGGCTCCGGCAAGTCGACCCTCGCGAAGGTCCTGACCCGCGCGGTCGACCTGCCGCGCGGCACCGTGTTCCTCGGCGGCGCCGATCTGCTCGACCTCGACGTGGAGGCGTTGCGCCGCTGGATCGCCGTCGTGCCGCAGCGCACCGAGATCCTCGCCGGCACCCTCGCGGAGAACATCGCCCTGTTCGACCCGGCGCTGCTGCCGCGCGCCGCGTCCGCCCTGGACGAGCTCGGCCTCGCCTCGTGGGTCGCGGAGCTGCCCGACGGGATGCAGACCAGGCTCGGCGAGGGCGGCCACGTGCTGTCCGCCGGGCAGGAGCAGCTGGTCGCGTTCGCCCGCATCGTCGTGCGCGACCCGCAGGTCGTGATCCTCGATGAGGCCACCGCCCGGCTCGACCCGGTCACCGAGACCCAGGTGCAGCGGGCCACCGACCGGCTCCTCGTCGGGCGGATCGGCATCATCGTCGCGCACCGGCTGTCGTCGGTGCGCCGCTGCGACGAGGTCGTGGTCCTCGCCGACGGCGCGGTCGTCGAGTCCGGCCCGATGTCGTCCTCCACCCGTTTCGCGGCGCTGCTCGCGCAGTCGGAGATCCGGGTGCCGGTGCCCGCCGGTGGCGTCAGTCTCCTCGAGCGGCCCTCGCCGCTGGAGGGTTCGATCGTGTCCGCCATGTCGGACAAGACGGATCCACCGCCGCTGCCGCGGCTGCCCCGCGCCCGCACGCTGTGGAACATCTACAAGCTCGCCACCAACGACCCACGCTACGGCCTCGCCGCCGTGGCGATGTTCTCCGTCATGGTGTTCCTCGGCCTCGACGGATCGGTCCTGCCGTGGCTGTGGGCCGACCTCGTCGACGGCTCCGGAGGCCTGCTGTGGCCGGCCGCCGGGATCGTCGCCGGTCTCCTGCTGCCGTTGCCGCTGCCGTACTACACGGGCAAGTGGTTCCCCGAGTGGTGGGTCAGGCAGCTGCTGCGCATCAGCCTCCGCCTGGTCCACGGCCAGACGGGCCCGCGCCGGGTCAGCTCGCACACGCCCGCCGAGGTCGTCGCCCAGGGCGGCGACACCGAGCGGGTGGTCGTGCTCGCCGACAACCTCATCGACCAGTGGATCTGCGCGTTCGTCCTGGTCTCGATGACGCTGGTGTCCGGCTCGCTGGTCCCGGCCGCCTTCATGGCCGCCACGATCGTGGTCTCGGGCCTCGCCGCCACGCTCTTCGGCCCCGTCCTGAAACGCTCGGCCACCAAGACCGTGGCCGCCCGGGCCGCGTTCGCCACGTCCCTGGTCTCGTCGCTGTCCGCCGCGCGCACGGTCAAGCTCGCCGGCGCCACCGGCCCCGTCCTGGACCACCTCGCCCGCCTCGACGACATCCGCAGCGCCCGGCAGCGCTGGGAGATCTCGATGCAGGTCTGGGCCCGCTCCACCCCCGCCATCGCCAGCGGCCTGCTGCCGATCGGCGCCTGGGCCCTGCTGCTCACCGGCAACCTCTCCGCCGGTGCCACCCTCGTCGCCGTGTCGACGCTGGGCTCCGCCCGCTGGTTCGCGTGGACGACCGCCTCGCTGGTCTCGCAGCTGCCGTCGGCCCGCGTCTGGACCCGGCGCACCGTCGCGATGACCGGCGAGGCGGAATACGCGGCCGCCGTCCCCGGCGTCGACCTCTCCGAAGGCGTGGCACCCGCGCCCGTGGCCCCGCCCCGCCGCCCGCTGCGCCGCCTCGACCTGGCCGGCTTCACCGCCGTGCACGAGGACGGCACCGTGGCCGTGCGCGACCTCGACCTCACCGTCTCCCGCGGCGAGCTGGTCCTGGTCGTCGGCCCCGTCGGCTCGGGCAAGTCGTCGCTGCTGCGCGCCCTCGCCGGCATCGTCCACCACACCGGTGCCCTGCGCTGGAACGGCGAACCCGTCACCGAACCCGAGATGTTCCTGCGCCCCAACCAGATCGGTTACGTCGCGCAGCTCCCGCGCGTCCTGTCCGGCACCGTCGCCGACAACATCAGCCTCGGCCACGAGGTCGACGCCGACGACGCCGTCTCCACCGCCCAGCTCACCCACGACCTGGCCGCCGCGGGTGCGGGCCTCGGCCTGCTCATCGGCCACAAGGGCACCCGCCTGTCCGGCGGCCAGCTCCAGCGCCTCGCCCTGGCCCGCGCCCTCGCCCCGCGCACCGAGCTGCTCATCGCCGACGACGTGTCCTCGGCCCTGGACGTGACCACGGAGCTCGCGCTGTGGCGGGCCCTGCGGGACCACGGCGTCACGGTCATCGGCTCCACCTCGAAGCGCGCCGCCCTCACCCAGGCCGACCGCGTCGTCGTCCTCCTCGACGGCACCGCCGCCGCCCAGGGCACGTGGGGCGAGCTCGAACCCACCTGGGGCCACCTGGCCGGCTGACGGCTGTTCCGCACGGTGGCCGGCACCGCCTAGGCTGCCGGGATGCTCTCCGCGATCCTCGCCGGCACCGCCCGTCATCCGCGCCGGGTGCTCGGCGGCGGCATGGCGGTCGCGGTCGCGTTCCTGGCCGTGCACCTGCTGGCGGTGCCGGACAGCGTCATCAGATACGAGATGCCGGTCCTGCTGCCTCTGCTCGCCCTCGGGTCCATCGGCCTGGGGCTCGTCGCGCTGGACCGGTGGCGGCCGGCCGCGTTCGCCGTCGACGCCGCCGGGCCGGCGTTCCGCAGCCTGCCCCAGCCGGCGCACGTGTTCCACGCCATCGGTCTGGCCTTCCTGAGCGCGTGCGCGGTCATGTCCGCGGTCAACTCCAGCGGTGTGCTCCCTGACCGGGCGTCGTTCGAGCTGATGGGGCTGGCCCTGGACCGGAGGCTCGGCATCCTGGCGCTGGTGCTCGTCGCGACGACCGTCCTGGTCGTCGCCGGGGTGGCGGGGCGGGGCGTCGGGGTGCGGCTGCGGCCGGACGGCCTCACGGACCGCAGCCTGCTCGGCACCGTCACCGTCCCGTGGGACGCGCTCACGACCGAGTCGCTACCGCCCGCCATCCCTTCTTCGGCGAGGTTCCTGCGGCTCACGTACGCCAGACGGGACCTGGTCCGGGTCACCGGCCTGCCCGTCACCCGGCGGCGCGTCAACACCGACACCGTCAACGCGCTGTTCCTCGCCCACGCCGTCCACCACTACCTCGTGCATCCCGAGCACCGCCGGGACATCGGCACGGCGGCCGGATACACCGGACTGCTCACCGCGCTGCACCGCCCGGGACCGTCACCGTGGTCCCGTCCCGGCCCGGTCAGCCTCGGTGCGGCTGACCGCCCGCGGACTTGACGACCCGGTCGCCGACCTGGAGCTGGTTCCACAGCTCCCGGTCGACCTTGACGTCCAGGTGTGTGCCGTCGTCGAGCCGGACCTTCAGGCGCCGGTAGAGGTTGGCGCCGTCCAGCAGCGCCCGCGACTTCTTCGCGACGGTCCCGCTCCAGGCGTTCTCGTTCGTGTTCATCGAATTCCCCCTGTTCATGGCCGCCTCGGAGCGGTCATGTACCCCACCGTAGGCGTCCACGGGAGCGGGCAGATCCAACGCGAGACGGGTCCTGCGTCTACGACTTCAGGATGAGGTGCCGGCGACGCGCGGCCGCGGGTAGGGTACGGCGGCATGGGGGACGGCTACACGGCGCGCTTCTCGCGGCGCTGGCGGGTGGCCGCCGCCGTGAGTGCCGTCGTCGTGTCGGCGCCGCTGCTCACGCCCGCGCCGCTGGTCGTGACCGGGGCCGCCGGGCGCACTGTGGCGGCGCTGCTCGTGCTCGCCCAGGCCGCCGGTTTCTGGTGGCTCGGGGCCCGGCACCGGCTCGGGACGGCCGTCGTGCTCGCGGCCGCCGCCGGGCTGCAGGTGCTGTATCCGGGCGCGGGGCCGGGCCTCGTGTTCGTCGTGGTGTGCACGTACGCGTGGCTGCGGCCCGCCGCCGAGACGCTCTGGGGGCTGGGGTTCGCGGCGCTCGCCGCCTGCGGGCCGGCCGTCGCCCGCGGGCGCTGGACGATGGCCGGGCTGTGGCTCGGCGGCGTCGTGCTCGCCTGGAGCTGGGGCGCGCTGGTGCGGGCCCGCGGCGCGCGGCGGCTCGCCGAGCGGCGGCAGGCCGTGCTCGAGGAGCGCGCCCGGATCGCGCGTGAGCTGCACGACGTGCTCTCCCACACCGTGTCGGTCATGGTGGTGCAGGCGGCCGCGGCCGACGACGTGTTCGACGCCGACCCGGCGCGGGCCCGTGAGGCGATGCGGCGCACCGAGCAGGCCGGCCGGCAGGCCCTCGCCGAGCTGCGCTGGTTCCTGCACACCGTACGCGCCGACGACGAGGACGACGCGACGCCGGCGCCGCAGCCGGGCCTCGACGACGTGGAGCGGCTCGCCGGGACGGTGAGCGCGGCCGGGCTGCCCGTGACGGTGCGCCGGGAGGGCACCACCGTTGTGGACGTGCCGCCGGCCGTGCAGCTGTCGGCGTACCGGATCGTCCAGGAGGCCCTCACCAACGCGCTCCGGCACGCCGGCGCGGGCAGGGCCGAGGTGGTGATCCGCGGCGGACCTGCCGAGGTGTCCGTCGAGGTCCGCGACGACGGGCGCGGCGGCTCCGGCACCGGCACCGGACAGGGCATCCCCGGCATGCGGGAGCGCGCCGCCCTGCTCGGCGGCACGCTGCGGGCAGGTCCGGCGCCCGGCGGCGGGTTCGAGGTCTCCGCGCGCCTGCCCACGAGAGACCAGCCCCGTTGAGCGCGGCGGCCGACGGGAGACCAGCCCCGTTGAGCGCGGCGGCCGACGGGAGACCAGTCCTGTTGAGCGCGGCGGCCGACGGGAGACCGGTCGCGGTGAGCGCGGCGGCCCACGAGTGACCGGTCCTGTTGAGCGCGGCGGCGGACGGGAGACCGGTCGCGGTGAGCGCGGCGGCGGACGATGCGGCACGATTGGCGGTCAGGGCGGCGGGCGCGGCGCGGCGGAGGTGACGACATGACGATCAAGGTGCTGATCGCCGACGACCAGGCGCTCGTGCGCTCCGGCTTCCGGATGATCATCGAGGCCCGTGACGACCTCGAGGTGGTCGGCGAGGCCACCGACGGCGCGCACGCGATCCGGCTGGTCGAGCAGGCCCGGCCCGACGTGGTCCTCATGGACGTGCGGATGCCCGGCCTCGACGGCGTCGCGGCCACCGAGCGGCTGACCGGCCGGCCCGGCGCCCCACGGGTCATCATCCTCACCACGTACGACCTCGACGAGGCGCTGTACGCGGCGCTGCGGGCCGGCGCCAGCGGGTTCCTGCTCAAGGACGTCCGCCCGGCCGACCTCGTCGAGGCGATCCGGGTCGTGGCCCGCGGCGACGCCCTGCTGGCGCCGAGCGCGACCAGGCGGCTGCTGGACCGGTTCGCGGCCACCGACGTGACGCCGCCGGCTGCCCACGGCGCTCTGGAGCAGCTCACCGAGCGGGAGCGGGAGGTGCTGATGCTGCTCGCCCGCGGCGCCGCCAACGCCGAGATCGCCGAGCGGCTGGTCGTGACCGAGGCGACGGTCAAGACCCACGTGTCGTCGATCCTGCGCAAGCTCGGCGTCCGTGACCGGGTCCAGGCCGTGGTGCTCGCCTACGACCTCGGTCTGGTCCGGCCCCGGCCGTCATACTGAAGTCGTAGCCGCGGGACCCGTCCGCGGCCGGAGGTGCGCGCGCCGCCGCGTTCCTAGCGTCGGTGCCATGATGACACCGCAGCAACGCCGGGCCGTCCGCGTCGTCGTCGGTCTGCTCGTCGCCGGTCTCGCGCTCGGCACGGCCGTCGCGGCGCTGACCCTGCTCTTCCACGGCGACGTCCTGGCGTTCCAGCGCGACCACCATCCGGACGCCGACCCGGACGCGCTCGCCCGCACGCTGTGGACGCGGCCGATCCCGGTCCTCGTCGTCGCCGGGCTGTACTGCTGGGTCGCCCGCCGGCTGCTGGCCGGTGCGTACCGCGCCTACCGCCGGGTCCGCGTCGTGTCGGTCCTGGGCCTCGCCGCCACGGGCTGGCTGTTCGTGTCGGGCGAGTACCCGTGGTGGCTGCGCCTGGTCCAGGGTGCCCAGCTGGCCGTCCTCGGCGCGCTCGTCGTCGCCGTCAACCGGCCCGTGGTCCGCGCCGCGTTCCCGCCGGTGCCCGACCCGCGACCGCGCGACCGCCGCGCCGCGCTGCTGCTGGCCGTCCTCGCGCCGGTCGTCGCCGAGGTCACGCTGGGCACGGTGCCGCTGCGGCTGGCCTGGGCCTGGCTGGTCTTCGCCCCGGTCTACAGCGGCGGCGCGCTGTTCGTGCGCGAGGTGGTCCGCCGCACCGGCGGCGGCTACCCGAACCTGCTGCTCATGGGCGTCGCCTACGGCCTGCTGGAGGAGGGGCTGGCCCTGCAGAGCCTGACCAGCCCCAACCTGTACCACGCCGCCGGCTGGGCGCCGCGGCTGTTCGGCGTCAACACCGCCTACACGGAGCTGAACCTCGTCTACCACGCCGTCTTCAGCATCGCGGTGCCGATCGCGCTCACCGAGCTGTGCTTCGCCCGGCACGGCACGGCGCCGTACCTGCGCCGCGGCGGCGTCGTCGCGGCCGGGGTCGTCACCCTGCTCGGCGCCGCGCTGCTGCGGGTCGCCGTGCCGCCGGGCGAGGATCCCGGGTACACCATGCCGCTGAGCGCCGTCCTGGGTGTCGCCGCCGCGATCGCCGTCCTGGTGGTGCTCGCCCTGCGGGTTCGCGTCCGCCCGGCGCGCCCCGCCATGCCGCCCCGGCCCGCCGTCCTGGGCGCGCTCACGGCGGTGGCGGCGCTGGTCTTCCTCGGCGCGATCCGGCCGTTCGCGGGGGCGCGGCAGCCGCTGTTTACCCACGGCGCCTGGGCGCTGCTGCCGATGGCCGGGGCGGCCGCGGTGGCGGTCGTGACGCTCGTCGCCTTGCGCCGCTGGGCGGCGGCCGGCGGCTGGACGCGCCGGCACGTCGTGGCGGCGTGCACCGGGGCACTCGCCGGGCACACCGTCGTCGGCCTGGCCGGCGCGGACGGCCCGCTGGACCGCGGTTATCTCGCCGTGGTGGCGGTGCTCACGATCGCCGCCGGGGCCCTGGCGGCGAGGCGGAGCCCGGGGAAATGGCGGCGAGGCGGAGCCGGGGAAATGACGGTGCGGCGGAGCCGGGGAAATGACGGTGCGGCGGAGCCGGGGAAATGACGCTGGCGTTGACGGCGGTGTCAAGGTTTACCGTTGGCCGCATGCGGATCGGTGAGCTGGCGGAGCAGGCCGGGACGAGTGCGCGGGCGCTTCGGTATTACGAGCAGCAGGGGCTGCTCAGTGCCAGGCGGAGCTCGAACGGATACCGGGACTACGACGAGGAGGATCTGCGGCTGGTGCGGGAGATCCGCGCGTTGCTGGAGATCGGGTTCAACCTCGAGGACACGAGGCCGTTCGTGGAGTGCATCCGGGAGGGGCACAGCTCCGGCGCCGAGTGCCCGGCGTCCGTCGAGGTGCTGACCAGGCGGCTCGCCGAGATCGACGACTACATCGTGCGGCTGCGGCGGATCCGGGCCACGATCGTGAAGGAGCTGGGTTGATGCTGGACGTCACCGACGCCACGTTCAAGGACGAGGTGCTGGGCAGCGAGCTGCCGGTGCTGGTGGACTTCTGGGCCGAGTGGTGCCCGCCGTGCCACCGGCTGGCGCCGGTGCTGGAGGAGCTCGCCGTGGAGTATGAGGGCAGAGCGAGGATTGTGAAGCTCGATTCGGATGCGAACCCTGAGACGGTGCGGGCCTACGGGGTCATGTCCATGCCGACGCTGAGCCTGTTCCGCGGCGGCGAACTGGTCTCCCAGGTGGTGGGGGCGCGGCCGAGGTCGCAGCTGAGGGCACAGCTCGACGACGCCATCGTCACAGTGAGCTGAAGCACGCTCAGACCGGGCCCGCGGCGGCCGATGCAGCAGGGGTGCAGAAGACGCTGTGGATGTGGTGGACGGTCGCCGGGCTGTTGGCGACCGCCGGCTACTTCGCGCTGCCCACCGGGTCGCCCGGCGCCAGCCTGATCTACGACGGGCTCGGCATGTCCGCCGCGCTCGTGATGCTCGCCAGGAAACGGTGGCTGTTCGCGGCCGGCGCGCTGCTGTGGGCGAGCGGTGACGCCGTCTACAGCTACCACGTCCACGTCCTGCACGAGGACCCGTTCCCGTCGGTCGCCGACGCGCTGTACCTCGTCGCGTACCCGCTGCTCGCCGCCGGCGTGTTCGGCGTCGTCCGGCAGCGGGCGGGCCGCAGCCGCGCCGCGGTCCTGGACGCCTCGATCGTGGCGACCGGCGTCGGCCTGGTGCTGTGGACGTTCGTCATGCAGCCGATCGCGCACGACGGCAGCGTCGGTGTCGGCGCGCGCATGGTCGCGCTGGCGTACCCGGCGTTCGACGTGGTGCTGCTGGCCATGCTCGCCCGGCTGCTCGTGTCCGGCGCGGTGCGCGACCCCGGCGTCCGGCTGCTCGCGGCCTCGTTCGCCCTGCTGACCTGCGCCGACGTCGTGTATTCGATCGTCACCTCGTACACCTCCTATGACGGCGGGCTGTTCGACGCGGGCTGGCTGCTGTCCTACGTGCTGTGGGCGGCCGCCGCGCTGCACCCGCAGGACGGGGGCACGCGACCGCCGAAGGACGACACCGAGGACGGGCTGCGGTTCGGCTGGGTGCGGCTGCTGACCCTGGCCAGCTCGACGCTGCTGGCGCCGGGGGTGCTCCTCGTGCAGGGCCTCACCCACCCGGACCACGTCGACTGGCTCCCGGTCGGGGCCAGCGCCGTCGTGCTGTTCGTCCTCGTCGGGGTACGGATGGCCGGCCTCGTCCACCAGGTGCGGCAGCTCGCCGTGCTCGACGACCTGACCGGCCTGGCCAACCGGCGGGAGCTGGAGCTGCGCATCCGGGCCGCGCTCGGCACCCCCGCGACGGTCGCGCTGATCGACCTCGACGACTTCAAGGGCATCAACGACCGGCTCGGCCACGGCGTCGGCGACCGGCTGCTGGTCGCCGTCGCCGAGCGGCTGCGGTCGGTGGCCCGCCCGGGCGAGACCGTGGCACGGCTCGGCGGCGACGAGTTCGCGCTGCTGGTGCCGTCCGGCGACGCGACCGCCTACGCCGACGTCCTGCAGGAGCCGTTCCTGGTCGGGGCGCACCGGCTGCTGGTGCGCGCCAGCGTCGGCCTCGCGGACTGCCTGGGCACCGACGACCCGTTCGAGCCGCTGCGCCGCGCCGACGTCGCCATGTACGCGGCGAAGGAGACCGGCGGCCGGGTCCGGCGCTTCGACCCGGATCTCGACCTGCGCGCGACCGAGCACGCCGAGCTCGGCGCCGACCTGCGCACCGCCCTGGACGAGTCGCAGTTCTTCATGGCGTACCAGCCGATCGTCGCCCTGCCGTCCGGGGAGACCGTGGCGGTGGAGGCGCTGGTCCGCTGGCGGCACCCGGCGCGTGGCCTGGTCAGCCCGGCGGACTTCGTCCCGGTCGCCGAGCACAACGGCCTGATCCTCGAGCTCGGCGCCTGGATCCTCCGCGAGTCGTGCACGCGGATGGCGTACTGGCGGGAAACCCTCGGCCCGGACGCGCCGCAGCGGGTGAGCGTCAACGTGTCCGCGCGGCAGCTGTCGGAGCCGGGCTTCGCCGGTACCGTCGCGGAAATCCTCACCGAGACGGGCCTGCCGCCGCGGTTCCTGGTCGTCGAGGTGACCGAGACGGCGGTCTTCGACAGCGACACAGCCCTCGAGACGCTCCGGGCGGTCCGCGCGCTCGGGGTGCGGATCGCGCTGGACGACTTCGGCACCGGGCACTCGTCGCTCGGGCTGCTGCAGACGGCGCCGGTCGACATCCTCAAGGTCGACAAGTCGTTCGTCGACCACGTCGGCACGCCCAACCGGCAGGCCGTGATCGCGCGGGCGCTCATCGACGTGAGCAACCACCTGCAGCTGACCGCGATCGCCGAAGGGGTCGAGACCGCGGCGCAGGCCGAGGAGCTGTACCGGCTGGGCTACCGCTTCGTCCAGGGGTACCACTTCGGCCGGCCCGCGCCGGATCTCGTCCGCTCAGGCGGTCAGCACCAGCTTGCCGCGTAGGCCACCCGCCTCCAGCCGCCGGTGCGCCTCCGCCGCCTGCTCCAGGGGCAGCGTGCCGGCGACCCGGGTGACCAGGCCCGCGCCGAGCAGCTCGGCGAGCAGCCCCGGCTCGGGGGTGACGTGCACGGTGCCGACCCGCACACCCCGCTCGGCGGGCGGCGCGGCGAAGTCCGTGACCGCCACGAACGCTCCGCCGTCGCGGGCGGCGCCGATCGCCGCCGGCACCGACGCCGCGTCGAGCACCCCGTCGAACGCCCCCGACGCCGGGGTGGCGGTCCGCGGCAGCACCGTCTTCGCGCCGAGCCCCGCGACGAAGTCCTCGTCGCCGGTGGACGCGACCGCGGTCACGTCGAGCCCGGCGGCGACCGCCAGCTGCACCGCGAACCCGCCGACGCCGCCGCTCGCCCCCGTGACGAGCAGCGACTGCCCGGCGGTGAGCCCGGCCAGGCGCAGCGCCTGCGCCGCGGTGACCGCGTTCAACGGCACCGTCGCCGCCGTGACCAGGTCGGTGCCGGCTGGCACCGGCGCGAACCAGGCAGGGTCCGCGAGGAGCTCCGACGCGTACGCGCCGACGGTGCCGCCCTGCTCGAACCACGGCACGAACCCGGCGACCCGCCGCCCGTCGTCGGTGACCCCGGCGAAGTCCCAGCCGGGCACGAACGGCCCGGTCAGGTCCGGCAGCAGCGCCGCGGTGTAGCCGGCGCGGGTGGCGGTGTCGACCGGGTTGACCGCCGCGGCGGCCACCCGCACGCGCACCCTGCCGCCGGACGGCTCCGGCGCCGGCCGCTCCACGACCCGCAGCGTGCCGATCCCGCCGTACCCCTGTGCCTCGACCATTCGCATGACTGGTTTCCCCCTTTGTCGATCCTTCTGACGAGGAACAGCCTGAACGGGGCAGGTACTGTTCGAAACCAGGCACCTGAAAGTGCCCAGGGGATGCGGAGGGAACACCATGCCGAAGAGTGCCGAGCAGCAACGTGCCGAGGCGAAGGTCCTCTACGACGCCTACATGGCCGCCTGCCCGACCCGGGAGGTGTTCGCCACGATCGCCGACAAGTGGGCCGGCCTGCTGGTCAACGCGCTCGCCGACGGCCCGCGCCGGCACAGCGAGCTGCGGCGGCGCATCGCCGGCGCCAGCCAGAAGATGCTGACCCAGACGCTGCGCGCGCTGGAGCGCGACGGTCTCGTCAAGCGCACCGTCACCGCCGCGGTGCCGGTCCGCGTCGACTACGAGCTGACCGACCTCGGCAGGTCCCTCGCCCCGGTCCTCGGCGCGCTCAAGACCTGGGCCGAGGACAACATCGAGCACATCATGGCCGCCCGCGACGAGTATGAGCTGCAGGCGGCGGGATAGTCCTTCAGCGGGCACGGGGCCCGCCGATGACGCAGGCATGATCGGATCGACGATGGACGCGGCCGCTCGCGACGCGGTGTTCGCCGCGGTACGGGCGGAGCACCCTGACGCGTTCGTCAGCGCCGTCACGGTCCAGGGCCTGTTCGCGCCGCTGCCCGACGAGCTGCGGCGCACGGGGCTGCGCCCCCTCGAAGGGCCGTCCTCCGCGCTCGGCTTCGTCATGGGCGAGGACCAGCCGGTCGTCGTCGACGCGTGGCACCGTGCCATGACCGAGGGCGCCAGCAGCTGCCTGTTCCGTCTCCGCGCCGCGCCCGCCGTCGTCGCCCGGATGCACATCATCGACACGACGCACCGCTTCGGCCTGTACACCTGCTGCATCACGGGACTCGAGGAGCAGCCGGAGGCCCTCGGCGTGGACGTGGTCCGCCCGCGGCTGGTGACCGTCCGCAAGGACCAGACGGCGGTCATCACCGGCGCCGACCCGGGCGTCGCGTTGCTGCTCGGCTGGACCGCCGAGGAGCTCGTCGGCCGGCGCGCCATCGACCTGGTGCACCCCGACGACCACCAGCGGGCGATCTCCAGCTGGATGGACCTGCTCACCGTCCCGTCCGGTGACGCCCGCCGGGTGCGGCTGCGGCACCTGCACCGCGACGGGCACACCATCTGGTTCGAGATCACCAACCACAGCTTCCTCGGCGACGCCGACGACCCGCACGTCCTCGGCGAGATGCTCGACATCACCGACGAGATGGCCGCCGGGGAGGCGCTGCGCGCCAGCGAGCAACTGCTGCGCCGGCTCACCGAGGCGCTGCCGATGAGCATCGTGCAGATCGACGCCGACCGCCGCATCGTCTACCAGAACGCGCGCGCCGCCCGGACCGTCGGCACCGCCGAGGGCGACGTCCTGGACGGTCCCCGCCTCGCCGGTGGCGTCGTCCCCGGCGACCTGTCCACCGTCACCGCCGCCCTCGACGGTGTCCTGCGCGACGGCGGCGACGCCGACCTGGAGTACGGCTTCCGGCACGCCGGCACCGGCCTGCGCCGCGTCGACGCGAAGGTCCGCGCGCTCGCCGCCCCCGACGGCCAGGTGACCGGCGCCATCATCTGCCTCACCGACGTCACCGACGCGGTCCGCATGCGTGAGGAGCTGCACCGGCAGGCCACGTACGACGTGCTCACCGGCTGCCGCAGCCGCGCCGCGACCCTGTCCACATTGGAGGAGCTGCTCACCGTCGCGAGCCGCGGCGTCGCCGTCGTCTTCGTCGACCTCAACGAGTTCAAGCAGGTCAACGACCGGCACGGGCACGCCGCCGGGGACCGGCTCCTCGCCCACGTCGGCGCCCTGCTGCGCGCCGCGGTCCGCGACGGCGACGTGGTCGGCCGGTTCGGTGGCGACGAGTTCGTCGTCGTCTGCCGCGGCGTCGCCGGACCGCCGCAGGCCCGCCTGATCGGGGAGACGCTCGCCACGTCGATCGCCGCGGACGGCGCCGCGCTGCAGTTCGAGTCGGCGCGGATCCTGCCGCGGGCCAGCATCGGCGTGAGCTGGGCCCGCTCCGGCACCGTCGACGCCGACACCCTGATCGCCCGCGCCGACGCCGCCATGTACGCCGCGAAGAAGACCCGGGCGGGCCGCGTCGCCCTGCAGGTAGCCGGCTGACGCGGGGCACCGGCCCGCCGGTTTCTCCTCTACGATCGGCGGTCGACCCGGGGGGACCGCATGGAGGATCTGGCACCGCCACTGGCACCGTCATCGGGCGAGGCCACCATCGTCGAGGTGCTGACGGCGGCCGGTGTGCTGACGGTGCTCGGGCTGCTGCTCACGCTGGCGGTGCTGCGCCGGCGGCGCGGCCCGGCCGAGGCACCGCCGTCCCGGCCGGTCCTGGGGCTGACGTTCCTGTCGATCGTCGCGACGGTGCTGCTGTTCTTCGGCGGCCGGATCGCGTTCGTCGACACCCACCCGGGCCGCTCGTGGACCCTGGCCGGCCTGCACGGCCCGCAGACACCGGTGTACTGGATGGCCTACCTCCTCGGCGGTGGTCTGCTCGTCGCCCTGGTCGGCGCGCTGCTGAAGTCGCCCGCCACGCTGCGCCCGGTCGTCGGCCCGCCCGCGGCGCTCACCGCCGTGCTCATGACCGCTCTGATGGTCGCGCTGCGACTGAAGATCCACCGGCTGGACGAGCGGCTGGCGCTGGCGAACCTGCCCGCGGTCACCCCGACGCCGGAGGTCAGCGACGGTGCCGTCGGCGCGTACGCGATGGGCGGCTGGGTCCTGGGCGTCCTCGGCGTGGCGCTGCTCACGCTGATCCTCGCGCTGCTGGTCGCCCGCCCCCACGACGTCGAGGTGCTCGTCGCCGTCGTCGCCGGGATCACGCTGCTGACCGCCCCCGACATCGGCGCCGGCTACTGGGGCCTGCGCGACGGCACGGCGGAGCGCGTCACCTACTCGGCGTTCGAGCTCGGCGGCGCCGCGCTCGCCTGGCCCGCCGTCATCGTCCTGCTGGCCGCCCTCGTCGTGGCGATCCCGTTCCTGCCGCGCTGGTACCGCGGCGTCGCCACCTTCGCCGCGGCGCTGGCCCCCGCCTGGATCGGGCTCGCCGTGTTCATCGCCTACGACGTCCTGGAGTCCGGCGTCGGCCGGCGGCTCGCCGAGGACGGCTACACGGTGGCCGTCACCCGGGGCGGCAGCGCCGGCGCCTTCCTGCCCATCGTCACCCCGGCGCTCGTCGTGCCGATCGTGGCCGTCCGCGCCTGGTCCGTCTCCCGCCGCCGCGCACGCGCCCTGACCACCGTGCCGTCAGACCCGCCCTTGCCGGTCGCCGGATCCTGACCGCGCCGCGGTCCGGGCCCGCCGGTGCTGCCTCCACGAGGTCAGCGGGCGGTCCAGCCGCCGTCGATGAGGAGGGTCTCGCCGGTGATGAGGGAGGCGGCGGGGGAGACGAGGAAGAGGACGGCGCCGGAGACCTCCACGGGCTCGCCGATGCGGTGCAGGGCGGCGATGCGCTCGACGACGTCGCCGCGGTGGGCGGGATCGGCGAGGTACTCCTCCGTGCCCGGCGTGTGGATGAACGTGGGGGCGACCGCGTTCACCGTGATGCCGTGCGGGCCCCACTCGACGGCGAGGCAGCGGGTCAGGTGCGAGATGGCGGCCTTCGTCATGCAGTACACGGACTCGCCGGGGAGGGCGACGGCGCCCGCCTGGGAGCCGATGTTGACGATGCGGCCGTAGCCCTGGCCGATCATGACCCGGCCGGCGGCCTGGCTGGCGAAGAAGGTGCCCTTGAGGTTGACGTCGAGGGTGCGGTCGAAGTCGGCCTCGGTCACGTCGGAGGCGGGGTTCTCGGGGGCGATGCCGGCGTTGTTGACGAGGATGTCGAGCCGGCCGAAGTGCTCGACCGTCGCGTCGACGGCGGCCCGGACCTGCGTCACGTCGGTGACGTCCATCTGCAGCGGCAGGACCCGGCGGCCCAGCGCCGCGACCGCGTCGGCGAGGCCCGCGTCGGCGGAGCGGTCACGCAGCCCGAGCGCGACGTCGGCGCCCGCGTGTGCGAGGGTGAGGGCGATCGCGCGGCCGAGGCCCCGCGCGGCCCCGGTCACCAGGGCCACCTGCCCCGGCACGTCGAAACGCGGAAAGCCGTCCATGCGGGCAGCGTACGTGAAGGGGCAACATGATCATCCCGGCGCGGTTCAACGGCCCACCCGGCTCCGGCAACGGCGGCTACACGGCCGGGCTGGTCGCGGCGCACCTGCAGGGACCGCACGTCGAGGTCACGCTGCGGCGGCCGCCGCCGCTGGACACCGAGCTCACCGTCAGCACCAGCGGAGACACGGCGCAGGTGCACGACGGCGGGGCGCTGGTCGCGTCCGCCCGGTCGGGGCAGCTCGGCAGGCCCGACCCGGTCGAGGCCGTCCCGTTCGAGGCGGCGGTCGAGGCGTCGCGGCACTACCCGGGGTTCACCGCGCACCCCTTCCCGACCTGTTACGTCTGCGGGCCCGACCGCACCGACGGCCTCGCCCTGTTCCCCGGCCCCCTCCAGGACGGCCGCACCGCGACCCCGTGGCGCGTCCCGCAGGACGTGTCGCAGGTCATGGTGTGGGCCGCCCTCGACTGCCCCGGCGGGTGGTCCGTGCTCACGCTGGGCCGCCCGTACGTGCTGGGCCGCATCACCACGGTCGTGGACGCGGTCCCGGCGCCGGGCGCCGAGTGCGTCGTCGTCGGCAGGCACGTCGGATCCGAGGGGCGCAAGGCGACGGTGCTGTCCACCCTGTACGGGCCCGACGGCGCGGTCCTCGCCCTGTCCGGCGCGACCTGGATCGCGGTGGACGGCTGAGCCGCCGTCCGGCGGGCGGCTGAGCCCCGGCCCGCACCACCCTGCCCACGCGCCGCCCCACTCCCCGGGCGTCCCAGGAGCGGACGGCCAGGTGGCCGACGTCCCGCGCGGGACGGGACCTTCGGCCCTGAGCCGTGCCCCCGTCGTTGCCGATGCTGAATGCGGCAAGGACGAACGGCGGACGCAGGAGGCGACCCGATGCAACTCGACGACACGGTGCTGGCGCACGAGAAGTGGTTCCTGAAGGACCCGTCGGCGTACACGCCGGACTGGTCGTTCGCGACCCGGCCCGGGACGCTCGCCGCGCTCGCGCTCGTCATCGCGGTCACCGTCGCGTGGCGGGCCGCCGGGCGGCGGGTCGGCACCCCGGAGCTGACCATCCTGCGCCCGATCGGCCGGATCACGCCCTACCTGCCGCGGCTGCTCGCCATCCACCTCGGCGTCAGCCTGCTCACGCTCGCCGCCCGCGGCTACTTCCTCGCCGCCGACCTGGAGCTGACGCGGCTGCCCGCACCGGCGCTGCTCGCGGTCGTCGAGGGCGCGCTCGGCGTCTGGTTCATCACCGGGTACCGGCTGCGACCCGCCGCCCTGCTCCTCGTCGTCGTGGGGCCCGTCGCGCTCGCCGCGACCGGACCGGTCAGCCTCCTGGAGGCCGCCGACCTGCTCGGCATCGCCGGGTTCCTCGCGTTCCTGCCGCCGTCGGGCGACCGGCACGGCGCCGTCACCGCCGACCCGCGGGTCCTGCGCCGGGCGCTGCTCGCGCTGCGGGTCGGCGTCGCCACCGCCCTGGTGACCCTCGCGTTCTCGGAGAAGCTCGCCAACCCGGCGATGGCCCGCGCGACGCTCGAGCACTACCCGCAGCTGGACGTCTTCGCCTACCTCGGGCTGCACGTCCCCGCCGACACGTTCATCCTGGTGGCGGGCGCCACCGAGCTGCTGTTCGGCCTGCTGGTGCTGTCCGGCGCGATGCCGCAGCTGGCGATGCTGGTCGCGGCGGTCCCGTTCAACGCGACGCTGCTCATCTTCGGCGCCCCGGAGCTGCTCGGCCACCTGCCCGTCTACGGCGTGTTCCTGACCCTGCTCGCCTACGGCTCGGACCCGCGCACCGCGGACGCCGTCCGCTGGCTGCCCCGCCCGCGCCGCACCCCCGCCCCGCAGCCGGCCGTCGCCGCCTAAGGCGTGCAGCGGCCACCCGGCCGCCCGTGCACCGCAGTCTCCCCGGCCCGGACAGCAGGGGCCGAAAGTCCCGCCCGATCCGGGCACCTGTGCACTGCCCGCCGCCCGCCCGAGGCGCGACGGTGGAGGTGCCGACAATCCGAACACCTCGAAGGAGCCCGTCATGGCCGCCATCCAGTACACCGACCGCGGCACCGCCGTGCGGGTCACTCCGGCCGGCCGGGCGCTGACCGACGCCGTCCTCGCCGCGCTCGACGCGCCGTCGATCCTCAACACCCAGCCGTGGCGCTGGCGCATCGACGGCGACACCGCGCAGCTGCGCGCCGACCGGACCCGGCAGCTGCCGGTGATCGACCCCGACGGCCGGCTGCTGACCCTCAGCTGCGGCGCCGCGCTGCACCACGCCCGGGTCGCGCTCGCCGCCGAGGGGATCGGCGGCGAGGTGGCGTACCTGCCGGACGCCGACGACCCCGACCTGCTCGCCACGCTGCGGCACACCGGCCCCGCCGACCGGGCCCCCGGGCCGCAGCGGCTGCGCCGGGCGATGGGCATCCGGCGCACGGACCGGCGGCCGTTCGCCGACCAGGACGTGCCGGACGCGGCCCTCGACCGGCTCCGCGAGGCCGCCGCAGCCGCCGGCGCCGACCTGCACCTGGTCCGCCCGCAGGACCTCGTCGGGGTCATGGTCGCCGCCGGGCACGCCGCCGACGTCGAGGAGGGCGACCCGGCGTACCGCGCGGAGCTCGCGGCGTGGGTCCGCGACGGCGACGCCGACGGGGTGCCCCCGGCGACCGCCGCCGGGTCCGGGCCGCGCACCGTGCCGATCCGCGACTTCACCGGCACCGCCGAGCGGCCCAGCGTCTACACCGGCGGTGAGGTCGCCGACCGGCACGCCCGCTACGCGGTCCTCGTCACCCGCGGCGACCTGCCCCGGGACTGGATCGCGGCGGGCGAGGCGCTGTCGGCGGTGCTGCTCACCGCGACCGGCGACGGGCTGGCCGCCTCGCCGATGAGCGACCTGATCGAGGTCGAGCCGGCCCGGACCGTCCTGCGCCGGATGCTCGGTGACGTCGGCCACCCGGCGATGGTCGTCCGCGTCGGCGTCCCCGGCCGCGCGGGCGCCGCTCCCGCGTCCCCCCGCCGCCCCTCCGGTGAGGTCGTGGACCGCGCCGACGGGTGACCAGCGCCACACTGCGTGAAGGTCCGGCAGGTGAACACCGGGCGACCAGTGGAAACTCGGCGGCGCTATCGTCGGAGACGGCCGACCCGAGAAGCGAGACGCAACGTTGCACGCCCCGGTTCCGTCTTCAGGTTGAGTTCGACGGTCGGAAGGGCGTGCGGTGGCGAAGAAGCGCGGCGAGGCGAAGAAGCGCAAAGACCCGTTGTGGGCGAAGTTGCTGCTCGTGCTGGGCGCGTTGCTGCTAGTGGCCAGCGGCGGCGGGCTGATCGGCGGCAAGCTGCTGCTGGATCACTACAGCGACGAGATCACCCACACCGGCGGGCTCGGTGAGGCCGCCGCGGAGGGCAACACCATCAACGGGCCGATCAACCTGCTGCTCGTCGGCGTCGACGAGCGCCCCGACAACGCCGAGATGGGCTCCCGCGCCGACTCGATCATCATCGCCCACATCCCCGCCAGCCACGACGCCGTCTACCTGACGTCGATCCCCCGCGACACCAGGGTCAGGATCCCGGCGTTCGCGAAGACGAAGTACACCGGCGGCACCGCCAAGATCAATGCCGCGTTCGCGGCGGGCTCGGAGAACGGCGGCGGCCGCGACGGCGGCCTCGAGCTGCTCGCCACCACCGTCAGCAACCTGGCCGGCGGCAGCCTGAAGTTCAACGGCGCCGCGATCGTCAACTTCGACGGCTTCAAGGGCCTGGTCGACGCGATGGGCGGCGTGCACATGTGCGTCGACGAGCGGGTCATCTCCATCCACACCGGCTGGAACACCAAGACGGGCAAGGAGGGGGTGCCCTACAACTTCGTCAACGACCTCCCCACCACCCTCAAGCCCAACATGCGCGCCCAGACCTACGAGGTCGGCTGCTACGACATGGAGGCCTGGGAGGCCCTGGACTACGTGCGGCAGCGGGACAAGCTCGCCAACAACGACGGCGACTACGGCCGGCAGCGCCACCAGCAGCAGTTCATCAAGGCGATGGTGAAGAAGGCGACCAGCACCGGGGTCATCCTCAACCCGCTCAAGGTCACCGAGATGCTCAACAAGATGGGCAACGCGGTCTCCTTCTACAACAACGGCATCCAGCTCACCGACTGGATCTTCACCCTCAAGGGCATCAAACCCGACCAGATGGTGACGCTGAAGGTCAACAACGGCGACTACCACTCCGAGACGATCGGCGGGCAGTCCTACGAGATCCTCGACGACACCGCGAAGGAGCTCCTGACCGCGATCATCCGTGACGAGGTCGGCCCGTTCGTCGCCGCCCACCCCGAGATGGTCAACAACAACGCCGACCAGGCCGCCGTCGCCCCGGGTGCGACCCCGACGAAGTCGCCGTCCGTGAAGGCATCCACCCGGTAAACCCTGACAATGGGGTGGTGGATGCCGAGACGCTGCTGCTGTTCGTCCTCGCCGCGGTAGCCGTCGTGGTCGTGGTGCGCTGGTTCGCCGGGCGCACCGGACTGCCCGCCGCGGCGCTGCTGCCCGTCGTCGGCATCACCTACGCCCTGCTGCCGGGCCCCAACGTGGTGCTCGAGCCGGACATCGTGCTGACCTTCGTGCTGCCGCCGCTGCTGTACAGCGCCGCCCTCGACTCGTCGCTGCTGGCCATCCGGCGCAACGTCCGGATCGTGGTCAGCCTGTCGGTGATCCTGGTGCTCATCACCGCCCTGGCCATCGGATACGGCTTCCACCACTGGGTGGCCGGGGCGACCCTCGCCGCCGGGATCGCGGTCGGCGCCGCCGCCGCCCCGCCCGACCCGGTCGCCGCCCTCGCCGTCGGGCGCAAGGTCGGGCTGCCCCAGCGGCTCGTCACCATCATCCAGGGCGAGGGCCTGCTCAACGACGCCACCGCCCTCACCATCCTGAGCTTCGCGTCGGCGGCGGTCGTCGGCGGCTCCTTCTCCGCGACCGCGGCCGTCTGGAAGTTCGTGGTCGCGGCCGCCGGCGGGGCCGCCGCGGGCGCCGCCATCGCCTACGTCGTCCGGCTGCTGCGCCCGCTGACCCGCGACCCGATGTCCGCGAACGCGGTCTCGCTCGCCACGCCGTTCGCCGCGTACCTGCTCGGCGAGCACCTGCACGTCTCCGGCGTCCTGGCCGTCGTCGTCGCCGGGCTCGTCGTCGGCCACCACGCGCCCCGCGCCGGCTCCGGCGCCAGCCGCCTGCAGACCAGCGCCGTCTGGCGGCTCGTCGACTTCCTGCTCGAAGGCTTCGTGTTCCTGCTCATCGGCCAGCAGCTGCCCGAGGTGATCCGGGGGCTGCAGGAGTACGAGCTGTCCACCATCGCCATCGCGGTCTCCGTGTCGGTCGGGGCGGTGCTGCTCATCCGGCCGCTGTGGCTGCTGCTGACCCAGTCGCTGCCCAGGTCGCTGCACTCGCGGCTGGGCACCGGGCAGCACTCCGACAAGCTCACCGGCCGCGAGGTGACGGCGCTGAGCTGGGCCGGGACCCGCGGGGTGATCAGCCTGGCCGCCGTGTTCACGCTGCCGAGGATCACGCCCGACCGGGACCTGCTGCTCTTCTGCACGCTGGTCGTCGTGCTGGTGACGCTGGTCGGGCAGGGGCTCACGTTCGGGCCGCTGGTGCGCCGCCTCGGCCTGCGCGCCGACGCCGTCGACGAGGCCCGCCTGCGCAACGAGGCCCGCTCGGCGTCCGTCCGCGCCGCCCTCGAACGCCTCGACGACCTCGAGGAGCCGGACGACGCCGCGCACCGCGACCCGGAGGAGGCCGCCGCCGAGGCCGAGGCGATCCAGGTCATGCGAGGGCTGCTCGGCCAGCGGCTGGCCCGCTATCAGGGTCGCCTCGACCTGCTGCAGAACGCCGAGTCCCCGGAGATGCCGGTGTCGCCACGGTACGAGGCGGCGCTGCGCATCCGGCGGGCGGCGATGGACGCCCAGCGCGAGGAGCTGCTGCGCTGGCGCGATGCCGGCACCCTCCCCGACGAGGGCCTGCGGGTCCTGGAGCGGGAGCTCGACCACGAGGAGCGCCTGCTGCCCGACCGGCCGTCCCCCTGACGTACCGTCGCAGCATGGAACGCAGGCGGGTGCTGGTGTCGGGACGGGTCCAGGGCGTGTATTACCGCGACACCTGCCGGCGGGTCGCCTCCGGCGCCGGGCTCGGCGGATGGGTCCGCAACCTCGACGACGGCCGGGTCGAGGCGGTCTTCGAGGGGCCCCTGGAGGCGGTCGAGCGGCTCGTCGCGTGGACCCGGCACGGCCCGGCCGAGGCGTCGGTCACCCTCGTCGAGGTGCACGAGGAGCCCCCGGAGGGCCTGGCCGTCTTCGCGATCCGCTGAGGTCCGGGCGGCCCGGGCTCAGTCGCGCAGGGCCAGTTCGGTGGTGCCGAGCAGGCGGCGCAGCCTGGCCAGGCCGCGGGCGCTCTGCGACTTCACCGTGCCGGCGGAGATGCCGAGCAGGTCCGCGACGGTGTCGACGCTCTGGTCCTCCCAGTACCGCAGCACCAGGATCGCCCGGTCCCGCGCCGAGATGTGGCCCATCGCCTCCAGCAGCGTCAGCCGCAGCTCCGGCTGGTCCGCCGGCGCCTCCGCCTCGGCGATGTGCGCCACGACCAGCTCCCGGCTGCTGCTGCGCCGCTGGTGGTCGAGGAACACCCGCAGCAGGACCTTCCGCGCGTACGCGTCGGGGGAGTCGCGCCGCTGGATCCGCCGCCAGCTCACGAACAGCTTGGCCAGGGTCGTCTGGGTGAAGTCCTGCGCCAGGTGCCAGTCGTGGCACAGCAGGTAGGCGGTGCGCCGCAACCTCGGCGCCGCCGCCCGCGCGTATTCCACGAAGTCCGCGTCGGCGCCGGTCATGTCAGCCCCGGCAGGGTCGGGTGCCTGGCCGCGCCCTCGTCGGCGAGGGACCGGGGGATCAGCACGCCCCAGCGCGGGTCGGCGGCCACGGCCTCGGCCTGCACGGCGGTCAGCACCTGCGGCCCCGGAAGGTTGCCGGTGCCGTCCCAGGCGAGGCAGGCGGCGATGCTGACCTGCACGACGATCCCGTCGGGGCGGTCGAGCAGCACCACCGTGCGCTGCACGCAGTTGTCCGGCAGGAAGACGACGGTCACCTCGGCGCCGTCCGCGCGCCGCACCGGGCCGGTGACGGCGCCCCCGCCGTCCATGACGGCCCGGCTGCCCGTGCCGGCCGGACCGGCGGCGTCCTTGCCGACCGCGACCCGCAGCATGCCCGGGCCGTGGCCGGTGTCCAGATACACCTGCACCATCAGGCCGTCGGGGGCGGCGGCGTAGCCGCTGGTCGCGCCCTCCGGCAGCAGCGACTCCAGCAGCACCAGCAGCCCGGCCGGCGTCGCCGGCACCAGCGGATCCGTCCCCATGGCGGGCGTGACGACCTGCGGCGCCGCCGGTCGCAGCAGGACGGCCCCGCCGGCCAGGCCCGCCGCGAGGATCACGGCCAGCAGGGCGATCCCGCCCATCCGCAGCCGCCGCGCCACCCGCAGCCGCCGGCCCTGCCGCATCGACGCCGCGACCAGGTCCCCGATCGGCGGCTCCGGCCCGGCGGACAGCTCGTCGGTCAGCCGCGACCGTAGCTCCAGCTCCACCCGTGTCCTCCTCCGCTCACTCCTTTGACGGGGTGGAACGCCGCGTGGGTCACTGTGGCCTGCGTCACAACCGTGTCGATGCCGGTCGCTGCGACCGGTGCGGGGCGCCGTTGCGCGAACGCCTGCCGGACGCCACGGGAGGCCCCGGCGCTCGCAGCGTCCACAGTGGACGCCTGCGGTCCGCTGCCGCGGATCCCGCCCGGCCGGTGTGCCGGGACCGCCGGCCGGGGCCGCTACCGTGCGCCGAGGTGGTGCCGCAGGCCGAGCTGCAGCGCGAGGCGCTCATCGGGGTCGTCGAGGCGGGCGCCGTACGCCTCCCGGAGCTTGCGGAGCCGGTAGCGGACGGTCTGCGGATGGGTGTGCAGCGCCGCCGCGGTCGGGATGACCTGGCCCTGGCAGCGCAGCCACTGCAGGAGCGTCTCCGCGAGCACCTCCCGCGCCGCCGGGGTCGCCGCCGCCAGGGGTGCGAGGGCGCGGGCGGCGAGCCGGTCCGCGACACCCGGCTCCCACACGCAGAGCAGGGTCACGAGGTGCTCGTCGCAGCCGGCTACGCCGTCGGGCAGCAGACCGGCCTGCTGCAGCTGCAGCGCCCGCCGGGACAGCCGGTGCGAGATCCGGGCCCGGCGCAGCTCCACCTCGGGCCCGACCGCCGCCCGCCGCCCCGTGAGACCCCGGACGACCGTGCCGCCCGGATGGCCCGCGCCCGCCGGTGCGCCGGCCGTCTCGGGGGTGCCGCCGCGGGCGGGGACGACGAGGCTGGTGGCACCGTCGATGACGGTGGCGATCGCGCCGCCGCCGACGGCCCGGGCGAGGTGCTCGGCGTCGGTGCCCTCGACGCTGACCACGGTCACCGCCGCCGGCAGCGGCCACCGGGCCGCCTCCGCGGCCGCGTGCAGGGCGGCGTCGCCGGGCGGGTCGGGCTGCACCAGCAGCGTGATCAGCCGCCGCCGGACCAGCGCCCAGTCGTGCGCCGCGTCCTGCTGCTCGTCCAGATACCCCTCGGCGGCGGCACCGGCGAGCACGTCGACGTAGCCGAACAGCGCGTGCGCCACGGCGGACAGGTCACCGCGGTCGAGCCCGGCCGCCGGATCGCTGACCGTGGACCAGATCGCCCGCCCGCCGACGGTCAGCACCGAGCGCAGCGCGTCGATGCGGTGGCCCTCGCGATATTCCGTGCGGCCCAGCTCGTGGAACACCGCGCGGGTGCGGGTCAGGTCGCCGCCGGCCACGAACGTGTCCACGAACGCGTCGACGGCCGTCTCGACGCCCATCGTCAGCCCGCGGCCCTGCCCACCGGTCAGCGACCGGCCCTGGGCGAGCATCGCCGCACTCACCGTCGCCAGGGTGTGCTCGTGCAGGCGCTCGCGCAGCCCGCGGAGGCGGTCCCGGACGGTTGCGCTGAGGTCGACCGCGCACCTCCCGGAATTGTCACCAGGATGACAAAGCGACGCCGAGATTCTGCTCCCGGCGCCACGATTCTCGCACGCCGGTGCCTAGTCTGAGGATGTGGATGCAGATGTGATCGTGGTCGGGGCAGGACTCGCCGGGCTGGTCGCGGCCGCCGAGGTCGCCGACGCGGGCAAGCGGGTGATCCTGCTGGAGCAGGAGCCGCCGCAGAGCCTCGGCGGGCAGGCGTGGTGGTCGTTCGGCGGCCTGTTCCTGGTCGACTCGCCGGAGCAGCGCCGGATGGGGATCAAGGACTCCGTGGACCTCGCCTGGCAGGACTGGCTCGGCAGCGCCGCGTTCGACCGGGACGAGGACCTGTGGCCGCGCCGCTGGGCCGAGGCTTACGTGCAGTTCGCCGCCGGTGAGAAGCGTTCCTGGCTGCGCGCCATGGGGCACCGCGTGTTCCCCGTCGTCGGGTGGGCCGAGCGCGGCGGCGGCCCCGCCGACGGCCACGGCAACTCCGTGCCCCGCTTCCACATCACCTGGGGCACCGGCCCGGGCGTCGTCGAGCCGTTCGCCAAGCGGGTCGAGGCGAGCCCCCTGGTCGAGATCCGCTTCCGGCACCGCGTCGACGGCCTCGTGCAGACCGGCGGCGTCGTCACCGGCGTCAGCGGCTCCGTGCTCGCGCCCAGCGACGTCCACCGTGGACAGACCAGCTCCCGCGACGTCACCGGCGCGTTCGAGCTGACCGCGCAGGCCGTCATCGTCACGTCCGGCGGCATAGGCGGCGACCACGACCTGGTCCGCAAGGCGTGGCCGGCCCGGCTCGGCAGCCCGCCGCAACGGATGGTCGCCGGCGTCCCCGCCCACGTCGACGGCCGGATGCTCGGCATCGCCGAGGCCGCCGGCGGGCAGATCATCAACCCCGACCGGATGTGGCACTACACCGAGGGCCTGCAGAACTGGGACCCAGTCTGGCCCAACCACGGCATCCGCATCCTGCCCGGCCCGTCGTCGCTGTGGCTCGACGCGACCGGCAAGCGCCTGCCGGCGCCCCTGTATCCGGGCTTCGACACCCTCGGCACCCTCAAGCACCTCATGGCGACCGGATACGACTACAGCTGGTTCGTCCTCACCCAGAAGATCATCGAGAAGGAGTTCGCGCTGTCCGGGTCCGAGCAGAACCCGGACCTGACGAACCGCAGCGTCAAGCAGGTGCTGCAGCGCGTCCGCCCCGGCGCGCCCGCCCCGGTCGAGGCCTTCAAGCGCAAGGGCGCCGACTTCGTGGTCGCGCCGACCGTCGAGGAGCTCGTCGCCGGCATGAACACCCTCGCCGGCTCGTCGCTGCTGTCCGCGCCCGAGGTGAAGGCCGTCATCGAGGCCCGCGACCGGCAGCTCACCAACCCGTTCAACAAGGACGCGCAGATCACCGCGATCCGCGGCGCCCGGGCGTACCGTGGCGACAAACTCATCCGCGTCGCGACCCCGCACCGCCTGCTGGACCCGAAGGCGGGCCCGCTCATCGCGGTGCGCCTCAACATCCTGACCCGCAAGACCCTCGGCGGCCTGCACACCGACCTCTCCGCACGGGTCCTGCGGGCCGACGGCACGCCGCTGCCCGGGGTGTACGCGGCGGGCGAGGCGGCAGGCTTCGGCGGCGGCGGGATGCACGGGTACAACTCCCTGGAAGGCACCTTCCTGGGCGGCTGCCTGTTCTCCGGCAGGGTCGCCGGCAGGGCAGCCGCCGCAGGGGTCGGGTGACCAAGGACTCGGTCGGTCAGGTTTTCAGTCGGTCAGGCGGAAGTCCATGAAGGGTGAGAGTGCCGAGCTCTGGATCGCGAAGGCGTTCAGCTGGGTGCCCTGGCCCTTCTGGATGTCCATCAGCTTGAGGCTGAGCACGTTCTCGAACTCCACCCGCCCGACCGACGTCGGGTAGATGCGCCACTGCTGGCTGGTGGTGCCGTCGCAGGGGCGCAGCACGAGGCTGGCCTGCTCCAGCTGCTCGGAGCGGGGCTGGTCGCTGGGCAGGTCCAGGCACCTGTCGGTGCCGTACTGGCGGACCGTATGGATGCCGTTGCTGCCGGCGATCGTCCACCACTGCAGGACCTGACCCCGGTCGTACGGGCGCTGCTGCAGCCGCGGCCTGGGCACGCCGGGCTCCTGCTGCAGGGCGAAGCCGCTGAGGTCGTTGACGATCTGGCGGTTGCCGTTGACGGTGATGGCGGCCGCGTGCGCCGGCGCGGCGGCCACGGTGACCGCGGCGACCGCCCCGATCAGCAGGGCGGCGAAGGTGCGGAGGACTCTGGACATCGGTGGCTCCAAGGTGCCGTAGTTGTATGCACACGCAACTACGGGCCCGGCGCCGGATCGGTTCACCGGCCGGTGGTGCCGTGCGGCTACACCTGATCCAGCGCCGGCAGGTCCCGGGGCGGCTCCAGGACGGCGGCGAACAGGTCGCCGCGCTCGTCCCGGCGCCCCGGGACCGTCAGGATGGTGAAGGCGCCCGGGTCCAGCCCCGGGTCGTCGAGCTCGTCCCACCCGATCGGCGTCGACACCGGCGCGCCGGGCGCGGCGATCGGGCTGTACGGCGCGAGCACCGTCGGCCCGGCCGGCGCGCCGTGATGGGCGAGCTCGGGCATGACCGCCGCCATCGACCTCGCGAGTGACCGGATCCAGCCGGCCGGGTCGCCGGTCGCGGGCACCCACAGCTCGACGCCCGGCCCGACCTTGATGCCGGCCCGGATCCTCAGGTGCTCGAACGCCGTCCGGTACAACTGCGCGAGGACCACCTGGTCCGCCCAGGGGTTCCCGCCGCCCAGGTCGATCACCGCCATCCCCGTGACCGGCACCCGCCAGTCAGCCGTCTCGACGAGCGTGGCGGGATCGGCGGTGACCGCACGCATGTACGGCAGCACGGTCGGCGTCATGACGGTGGCGTACCGCAGCAGCTCCCGCCTCGTCACCGGCGCCTGCCCGCGCACGACCCCGTCGGGGTCCTCGATGCTCAGGTCCCGCCCGTAGACCCGCCACGTGTCGCCGTCACGCACCCTGTCGAGCGCTTCGAGCTCGTCGCCGCTCGCCTTCAGCGGCCGGGCGCCGGTGTGCGGGTCCCAGAGCCGGTCGGGGTCGGCGAGCACCTCCTCGCTCGTGCGTCCACTGAGGACGGACCGCGGATGCTCCTCGGGATCCCAGCCGTCCACGGCGTGCTCGTCACGCTTGTGCAGCAGCAGCCAGTCGTCCTTGCCCTGCTTGGTCTTCACCAGGACGAAGGCGCCCCGCAGCTTCTCACCGTGCAGCCGCGCGTGCAGCTCCCCGGCGGCGACCGCGGCACCCGGATCCGGGTCCTTGTACGGCTCCCACGTCCCGGCGTCCCACACGATGACGTCGCCGCCCCCGTACCCACCGGCGGGAATGACGCCCTCGAAGTCGACGTAGTCCATCGGGTGGTCCTCGACGTGGAACGCGGCCCGCCGCACCTTCGGGTCGAGCGTCGGCCCCTTCGGCACCGCCCAGCTGACCAGGACCCCGTCGATCTCCAGCCGGAAGTCGTAGTGCAGCCGGCTGGCCCGGTGCCGCTGCACCACGAACCGCCGCTCACCAGCCACGAAACCCAGTGAAGCACAGGTCGGGGGTATGCTGCCGGGTGGCGCCGCCGTGCGCCGTACCCCTTGACCGGTGGCCCACGCCCGCCGGCCGCGCGGGGGAGAAGGTGGTCCCTGCCATCGCGGACGGTCCCCTGTGCACCCGGCCGGTCCACCGACCCTCCGCACGACGGTCGCCGTCCCGCTCGCGTGGGCAGGCGATGCGGCCCGACCGTCGGTGAGGCAGTTCGCGATGACCGACCACAAGCACCTGAAGCGTCTCGTCCGGGAGCGCAGTGCCCGCACCGGCGAGTCGTACACCACCGCCCGCAGGCACATCCTTGCCGCGCGCCCCGCTTCGCTGCACCACCAGCCGAGCGGTGTCGTGCGCGAGCTGCTGCGCGCCGCCGGGCTCACCCTGACCGAGCCGATGATCTGCGGCCTGGGCGGCGGCATCGGCTTCATGTCCGCCGTCTTCGACTACCGCGGCATGCCACCGGTCCTGACCATCGTCGCCCAGCACCACCCCGCCCCCTGGGCCCCCACCGTCCTGACCCGCCTCGGGATACTCGTTCACCGAGGCCCACAGCACCACCGCGGGGGCCGCTCTGAAGGCGTTGAGAGCCTCCCTTGCCGCCGCTCGCCCCGTGTACTGCACGGTCTCGGCCGCCCGGCTCCCGTGGCACCCCACGCCCGTGATGGCGGTCGACTCGGACCCGTACGGCATCCTCGTGACCGGCGAGTCCGCTGACGGCTTCACGGTCCACGACGGCGCCCCGCGCAGCCTGCCGGTGGACACGTTCACGCATGCCTGGTCCGCCCACCGCAAGGGCCGCCACCACCGCCTCACCGTCGCGCCGGTCATCGCCGGTGATGGTGCTGCCGGTGGTGGCACTGCCGGTGGTGGCTCTGGCGGCGGTGGCCTTGCTGGTGGTGGTGCTGCCGGTGGTGGCTCTGGCGGCGGAGGCCTTGCTGGCGTTGGTGCTGCCGGTGGTGGTGGCTTCGGCGGTGATGGCTCTGGCCGTGGTGGCTGGGCGCCCGGTGCCGGTGGGCGGCCTGCCGATCTTGGCGCCGCCATCGGCTCGGCCCTCGCGTCGACGGTCGCCCACCTCACCGGCCCGGTCCTCGGCAACGCCTTCGACGCCAACTTCGGCTTCGCCGGCATGACCCGCCTCGCGGCCCAGCTCCGCGACACGACGACGAAGTCAGGCTTCACCCGCCGCTTCGCGAGCCCGCCCGCCTTCGCGTCCGCTCTGCGCCGCGTGCACGAGTGTCTCGAAGAGCAGAACACCGCCCCGGGCGCCACCCGTCCGATCTACGCCGCGTTCCTGGACGAGGCCGCCACCCTCCGCCGCCCCGAGCTCACCACGGCGGCCACCGCGTTGCGCGCCTCGGCCACCATCTGGTCGGCGATGGCCACCACCGCCCGCGAGTCCCACGACGCCGAGCCCGCCACGGTCTTCGCCACCCTGGCCGACCTCCTGGACGAGGCCCGCACCATCGAGGCATCGACCGTCCACCTCCTCCACCCCTGACCCCGGCACCCGGCTCCCGCTTCCCGTGCCGACACCCCCGGCCGCGAACCGGCCAGCTCCGCCGGCCTTCGCCTCCCGGGGGTGGCTGTGGGGCGGTGGTTCGGGCGATGGTCGGCGTGGGCGGATTCTGACGCAGCGCCGCTTCCAGCACCCTGACCCCGACGCACCTCCGACCGCCCACCCGGCAGCGGACTCTGCCGCACGTGCGGTGCCCGGCCGCGAGCCGGCCAGTTCCGCCGGCCTTCGTCTCGGGGGTGGGCTGTGGGGCTTGTGGTTTGGGCGGTGGCCGGCGTGGGCGGATTCAGCAGCGGACTCTGCCGCACGTGCGGTGCCCGGCCGCGAACCGGCCAGTTCCGCCGGCCTTCGTCTCGGGGGTGGGCTGTGGGGCTTGTGGTTTGGGCGGTGGCCGGCGCGGGCGGATTCAGCCGCAGCGCCGCTTCCACGGTCGCGACAAAAGGGCTGGTGGTGGGCTACGGGCGGGCGGTGGCTGGTCGGGTCGGGTGGTGAGCCGTCACTTCCGGGCCCTGTGGTGTGTCGGCGGTGGATGTCGATGGCTACGGCGGGCACGATCGTGCCCGGCTGGGGCAGGGGTGAGGTCAGCGGCCTGGCCGAGGGTGTGCGGTTCGGGTGGTGGCCGGCGCGGGCGGGATCAGCCGCAGCGCCGCTTCCACGGTCGCTGCAAAAGGGCTGGTGGTGGGCTACGGGCGGGCGGTGGCTGGTCGGGTCGGGTGGTGGGCCGTCACTTCCGGGCCCGGCGCAGCGTCAGCGGCCGGGGCGGCACCGACGTCAGCGGCCTGGGTCGGCTGGGAGCGGGCGGGACACCGGGCGGGGCGGGCTGGTCGGTGGCAGGACCGGCGGGGCGGATGACCCTGCGGGAGACGGCGACGCCGATGGCCACGGCGAGCACCACCGCGCCCGGGAGGAAGGACAGGCCGTCGGCGGCCCAGCTGCTGCCGGCCACGGCGAACAGGACGTTGGCCGTGACCATGGACAGCATCAGCGAGGCGGCGATGATCGCGATGCTCAGGGCCGGGCTGCTCAGGGACAGGACGACCCAGAGGGTCGGTCTGGCCCAGCCCTGGCTGGGGCGGTGGGCGCGCATGGTGGCGACGACCAGCAGGATCATCGGGACGGTGAGGAGGAGGCCGGCGCCGGTGACGGCGTTGGAGACGCCGGCGCCGGTGGCGAGGCCGAGCCCGCCCAGCAGCAGGACGGGGACGGCGGTCACGGTGACTGACCAGGCCGGGCGCAGGCGGGTGGGGCGGGCGGCCGTGGCGGCCTGGGTGGCGACGGCGGCGAGGGCCGCGGCGAGGAGGGCGGTCACGCCGGCGAGTCCCGGGGGCAGGAAGGGGTGGTTGACCTCGGGGGTGCCCTGGCCGAACAGGATGGGTCCGCAGCAGGCGGCGATGACCGCGGTCCAGGCGAGCCGGCGCCGGGTCAGCAGGCCGTCCGCGGCGGGTGCGGTGGGGCCGGTGCCGGCGATGAGCCACGACACGGCGGCGGTGATCGCGGCGACGGTCAGGGCGGTGCGCAGGTCGGTGGTGCCGGCGCGGGCGAGGACGCCGTCGGCGATCAGCAGGGCGACGGTCTGCGCGGCGGCGGCGAGTGGGGCGGCGCGGCGGTCGGCGGCGGCGAGCAGGAGGCCGAGGGCGGCGAGCGTGATGCCGCCCCAGCGCAGCTCGGCGACCCACATGTAGAGCTCGCCGTCGCCGCCCGGCATCGGGGCCGTCCGGCCGACCAGGGGCATCGCCGGGGTGAGGACCGCGAGGGTGTACGCCCAGGCGAACAGCCCGGCGAGCAGCGTCACCACGCCGGCGGTCGAGGTGGTCGGGGACAGGCGCAGCGGGGCCGGGGCGTGGACGGGCTGCGGCGCGGGGCGGCGGGCCGGGCGCGGGCGGGCCGCACCGAGCCCGTGGCCGATGGCGAGCCCGGTGAGGACGAGCAGGTGCGACGGGTAGGTGTTGGTCGCGTTGGACAGGGCGATCGCTTCCGCGGACTGGTGCCACGTGCCGGCGTCGCCGGTGATGGCGGCGCCGGACAGCAGCGAGGGAGCCCAGGTCAGTGCCGTCGACAGGTCGGCGCCTGAGGTGAGGACCCACGGCAGCACCGCGGCGGTGACCGCCAGCTCCACCACGAGCGGGATGCCGGCCAGGGCCAGCACGGCGGCCGGCACCCAGCGGCGGGGGCGCGCCGCGAGCCGCACGACCGCCAGGGTCAGCGCGGCCGTGAGCAGCGCCCAGACCGGTGCGCCGACGGCGAGGCTGATGGAGAGCGCGCCGCTCTCGGCGGGGCCGATGGCGGTCACCGTGCCCACCACGAGCACGGCGAACGCCACCGCGAGTGCCAGCGCCGGGGCGGGTGCGAGGCCGCGGCGGCGCCGGATGGGCAGGCGGCGGCCGAGCCACCACGCGGCGGCGGTGAGGATCAGCAGCGCCGGCAGTGACGTGGCCAGGGTGACGGTGGTGCCCAGCGGCCAGCGGATCGGCACGCCGGCGAGGCCCAGGAGCCATTCGCTGACCGTGCGGAGGATGCCGGCGGCGGGGCCCGCCGCGAGCACCCCGAAGACCGTCAGCGCCGCGAGGGGTTGCAGCGCCCGGCCGGCCTCGGGCAGGCCTTCCCGCCAGCCGCGGGGCACGCCGTCCTCGTCGTCGAGCGGTGAGGCGGCGGCGAGGCTGAACGCGAACCGCAGCTGGCCGAACGCGCGCCGGCCGGCCCCGGCGCCGGGCTCGGTGCGCAGCGCGTGCAGCTCGGCGGACCACTCCCTGGACTGCTCCTCGCGGACGGACGCGGGCCATCGCCGCACCGCGACGCGCAGCAGCGCCTCCGCCAGCCGGTCCGCCGCCGTCATGCCAGCCCCGGCGTGGTGCGGGGGGTGCCGGCGGACAGCTGTCCATAGAGCTCCGCCACGCCGGTGCGGGCGGCGACCACGCCGTCGGCGGTCAGCCGGTAATAGCGGCGGGCGGGGCGGCCGGCGGCCACCGGGTCGATGTCCTCCCAGTGCGCGTCGACCCAGCCGGCCCGCTGCAGGCGCAGCAGGATCGGATAGAGGGTGCCGCTGGGGTGGCCGGTCACCCGCATGAGATCGAGGCCATATCGGTCCACGGCCGGATCGGTGAGGAAGGCAGACAACACCTTCGCCACCGCCGCCGTCATGCGCACGCCTGCCGCCACGCGCCCACTCTACATAGGGCTCAGCAGTTTTTCTACATAGCCCAGAACTGCGCATATATCGGTACATAAGCGGAAAAAGGGACTAGGGTCGTCCAGGTGAAGCGCAGAGCGGTCCTGGTCGCCGGTGGGGTGTTCGCCGGGTCGTTGCTGGGCGGTGGGGCCGCCCACGCGGCCGTGCAGTGGCCGATGTTCGAGTGGGAGAAGCAGCGCGGATTCTTCTTCCCCGGCCAGGGGATCATGCAGCCGCCGCCCCTGGCGGTCTACGGCGACGGCGAGGCCTACGCCGACGCCATCGCCCACGAATATCTGCCGGCCAAGGACGCGAAGGCGCTGCAGGCCCACGCCGTGCAGGTCCTGCGCAGGCGGGCCGGCGTCCGCCGGGATCCCCGCAGCGAGCCGCCGCGCGACGCCCCGTCCGACCGGGTCCGCGTCCGCACCCCCGACGGCGAGTATCTGACCGTGCACCTCGACGGGTGGGGCGACGGCGACGAGTCCGGCAACTTCCCGGCCGCGCTGCACGAGTTGTACGACCACGTCGGCGTCATCCGCGAGCGGGTGCGCGCCGGCGGCGAGCCGTGGGGCGTGGACGCGGTGCTGCTCGTCGCCGTGCACCTCGACTTCGAGCCCGGCGAGTGCGCGAGGTGGCCCTCGTCGGTGCCGGTGCCCGCCGTGAGCGAGGACCGGCTCTACAAGGAGGCGAAGCTCAGCGGCACCAAGGCCCGCCGGGTGCGCCGCGACCTGCCGAGGTCCGGTGAGCGCGTGTGGCCGTACTACCGGACCCCGGCGGGCGCGTTCCTGGCGGCGACCTGGCGCTACAGCCTGCCGCACGAATGGTGAGCTAGAACCGCAGGTCCGACAGGAACCGGTAGCCGTTGCGCGCCGTGGTCAGCGCGTCGGCCGGAGTGCGTGGCGGCGTTCCCGCGTCGTCGCGCTCCACGATGTACTCCACCAGGCCGGCCTCGCGCGAGTGCTCGAAGATCCGGCCGAAGTCGATGAGCCCGGCGCCGGGGTCGGTGAACGCCGCCGCGGTGTCCATGTCCTTCACGTGGACCTGCCGGATCCGCCCGCGGTGGCGCTGGACGAGGTCGACCGGGTCGGCGGCGCCCCGCCACGCCCAGAAGAGGTCGACCTCGAGGTGCACGAGGTCGGGGTCGGTCTCCGCGGTGAGGATGTCGTACCCGGTGCGCGACCCGCCGTCCTGCCGGACGAACTCCAGCTGATGGTTGTGGTAGCCGAAGTCGAGCCCGGCGCGCCGGGCCAGGGCGCCCGCGCGGTTCAGGTCGCGGGCCAGGGCGTGATACCTGGCGCCGTCGCGGATCGGCTGGCCGGTGGCGTCGACGCCGAAGAACGGGTGCACGATGAAGCGGTTGCCGACGATGTTCGCGTCGTCCAGGGCGCGCTGCCACGCGGACGCGTCCCACGGCTGCGGGATCGCGACGTGGCCCGACGTGGCCTTCAGCCCGGCGGCGTCGAGGAAGCCACGGAACTGGGCGGCGGTCCGCCCGACGAACCCGGCGTGCTCGACCCTGGTGTAGCCGATCGTGCGCAGCTGGGCGAGGCTCGCGGCGAGGTCGGCGCTGAGCTGGTCGCGCAGCGTGTAGAGCTGGACGCTGATCCGGTCGAGCGGCACCCGCGACTGGCGGTGCGCGGGTGCGGCGCTCGCGGCTTCGGTGCTGAGCAGTGCCGGAGCGGCGCCGGCGATGGCGGCCGCTCCGAGCAGGCTGCGCCGGCTGACGGACGAGCCGGTGGACGAGCTGGCGGGGGAGCTGGGCATGCTGCACTTCCCTCCGAGATGTCAGGAACTTCCGTTCATCCTGACATTTCTATAGTTCGATGCAGCGTTTGTCACGATCAGGCGGGCGTCGTCTCACCACGCAGGTCACGCTGGCGGGGCAGGTCCGCGTCGTCGCCGCGCAGCCAGCCGATCGCGGTGGCCCGGTCCGGCAGGACGACGAACAGGTGCAGCAGGCACAGGGTGTGCATCATCCGCCGCATGAACGGGGCGAGCCCGACCAGGCAGGTGTGGCCGCCGGCCTGCGCGGCGCGGTGCCGGGCGGCGACGAGCAGCCCCAGCACCGACGAGTCGAGGGTGGCGACCCGGCTCAGGTCGAGGACCAGGTGGCCGGGGCGGTAGCCGGCGGGCGACAGCGCGGCGCGCAGCGCCGGCCCGACCTCGATGTCCAGGTCGCCGCTCAGCGACACGACCAGCGCCTCCTCGACGACCGCCGCCTCGACGCGCGGGTCGAGCGCGGCCACCGGCCCGGCGGGCGCTTCGACGGCGTCGCCGGCGACGTCCTCGGCGACGCTGGCCGGTGGCGTGTCACCGGCGAGCCAGCCGACCGGGTCCGGGTCGGCGGAGGCGAGCGGCACCCGGGAGCAGCGCCCGCAGCTGTGCGGGCCGGTCGCCAGCCGGGCGCCGGTCCAGCCGTGCCGGCGGAACAGGCTCCAGACGAGGTCCCAGTTGTGCATGGTCGCGCCGAGCCCGGTCACGCTCTGGCCGCAGGCGTCGCAGATCAACGTGAAGTCGGTGCCGTCAGGTGTCGTCGCCGCGGTCACGGTCGCCGCTCCTCTCACTGAGCTGAGTCGATCAGGTCACTGGGTCTTCGTCATCATGTCGTGTCCGTCGTCCTCCGGGACCATTCGTAACACGTGATTTACGTGCGCGATTTGCAACGTTCTCCTGACGCGGGGTGACGGCGCCCGCAAAGTGAGTCTGCCGCCGGACGTCCAGACCTGCCGGTGGATGTCCAGGAGCATGCCGATCGCGGTCGCGTCGATGAAGGGACAGCCGGCCAGGTCGACGACGAGCTGCTCCGGATGCATGGTCAGCGCGTCCTCGAGCAGCGCGCGGATGCGTGGCTCGGTGGCGGCGTCGAGCTCCTCGGTGACCATGATCTCGACGAGCGGGGTCCGGGCGATGGGGCGGGCGTCGATGCCGGTGTACATGCAGCGAGCCTCCGCCGTGCATGTGGCGGCCGTTCCGCGGAAGTATGACAGTTCGATGACAACGCCTCCGGCCTGGCATGATGCAGTGGTGGCGGGCGTACTGGTCATCGAGGACGACGATCGGATCCGGCTGTCGCTGATGCTGGCGCTGGAGGACGAAGGCTACTCGGTGCGTGGCGTGTCCACCGCCGAGGACGGCCTCGTCGCGCAGCGTGCCGAGCCGGCCGACACCGTCCTGGTCGACCTGATGCTGCCCGGCGTCGACGGCTTCGAGTGCATCCGCCAGCTGCGCCGCGACGACGACGTGCCGATCGTGGTCGTCAGCGCCCGCGACGACACCCACGACATCGTCGCGGCCCTCGAGGCCGGCGCCGACGACTACCTGGTGAAGCCGGTCGCGGTGAAGGAGCTGTCGGCGCGGCTGCGGGCCCTGCGCCGGCGCGGCCGCGCGGTGCTGTCCACGGTGTCGACGCTCGTCTTCGGCGACCTGGAGATCCTGCCCGAGGCGGGCGAGGTCCGGGTCGCGGGCGAGCCGGTCGCGCTGACCCGCACCGAGTTCCGGCTGCTGTGCGAGCTCGCCGAGCACCCCGGCCTGGTCCTGAGCCGCCAGCAGCTGCTGCAGCGCGTGTGGGAGTACGACGTCGGCGACGAGCGACTGGTCGACGTCCACGTCGGGCGGCTGCGGCAGAAGATCGAGGACGACTCGCGGGCGCCCCGCCGCCTGCTGACCGTCCGTGGCATGGGCTACAAGCTGCACCGATGAAGAAGGCCGGGCTGCGCACACGGGTCATCGCGGGGTTCGCCGCGGGGGCGCTGGCGCTGTCCGCCTCGATGGCGTTCGTGTCCTACGAGTTCACCCGCGGCGCCCTGCTCGCCGGGCGGGAGCGGGCCACGGTCCGGGCCACGGCCTACGACGCGCGGATCATCACCGCGAGCCTCGACGGGGAGCGCCCCGACGTCGTGGCCATCCTCAAGTCGCTGGACACCGGTGGCAACCGGCGCACGCTGCTGCACCGTGACGGGTACTGGTACACCCGCAACGCCGACACCGGAGGGTCCGACGCGGTGCCCGCCGGGCTGCGGGAGCTCGTCGAGCAGGGCGGGCAGGGCGCGCAGTGGATCCGCGTCGACGGCGTCCCCGCCCTCGTCATCGGGGTGCCGCTGTCGCCGGGGACCGCCCTCTACGAGATCGACTACCTGCGGGAGCTCGACCAGACGCTGCGGACCCTCGCCTGGGTGCTGGGCCTCGTCGCGGCCGCGGTCGCGGCGGCCGGTGCCGGACTCGGCTGGTACGCGACCAGGTACGTGCTGCGCCCGCTGCGCTCCGTCGCCGACGCCGCGCAGGGCATCACCGACGGCGACCTCAGCGCCCGGCTCGACCCGGCCGCCGAGCCGGACCTGGCGCGGCTCACCACGTCGTTCAACGGCATGGTCGACCAGCTCGCCCGCCGGCACGAGCGGGACCGCCGCTTCGCCGCCGACGTCAGCCACGAGCTGCGCTCGCCGCTGCAGACCCTGGCCGCGTCGGCGAGCGTCCTGCACCGGCGCAAGGAGCACCTCGACGAGCGGACCGCGCTCGCCGCCGGGCTCGTCGTCGAGGAGATCGAACGCTTCCAGTCGCTCGTCGACGACCTGCTCGAGCTGGCCCGCAGCGACCAGCCGGCCCGGCGCGCCCCGGTCGACCCGCACGACCTCGCCCGGCGGGTCGTCGAGGCGCAGGGCCTGCGGGCCGGGCTCGTCGAGCCGCCCGGCGACGACGCCTCCCGGTGGCTGGTCGACCGGCGCCGGCTCGAGCAGATCCTGGCCAACCTGCTCGACAACGCGGTCCGGCACGGCGGCGGGCCCGTCGCGGTCCGGCTCACCTGCGTCGCCGGGACGGGCCGGGTCGAGGTCGACGACGAGGGGCCGGGCGTCCGCCCCGCCGACCGCGAGGTGATCTTCGACCGGTTCGTCCGCGGCCGGTCGGCGGGTGCCCGCGGCGGCGGCGACGGCACCGGCCTCGGCCTGTCCCTGGTCGCGCAGCACGCGACCGCGCACGGCGGCAAGGTCGTGGTCCTCGACCGCCCCGGCGGCGGCGCGCGCTTCAGGGTCGAGCTGCCGGGGGTCGTGCCGTGAGGCGCCGTCTCGTGCTGGCCGGGCTGCTCGTGGCGGCCCTGCAGGGGTGCGGGGTGCCCGACGAGCACGCGCCGCGCCCGCTCGAGTCGCCGCTGGTGATCGGCAGCCCACCGCGGCAGGCCCCCGAGAACACCGCGGGTCCGGTGATCGAGCGCCTGTACCTCGTGCGCGGCGAGCAGCTGGTCGCCGTCGACCGGCGGGTCGGCTCGACCGGGGACGTGTCGGTGCTGCTCGGGCACCTCGCCGCCGGCCCGACGGACGACGAGCTCGACGAGGGCCTGACCAGCGCGCTGACCGGCACGGACCTGATCAGGGGCGTGCGGCTGGTCGACGCGACCGCCGAGGTGTCCTTCAGGGCGCAGGAGGGCGGCCGCACCGACGACATCCTCGCGATCGGGCAGATCGTGTGCACCCTGGACTCGCGCACCGACGTCGACACCGTCCGCTTCTTCCTGGACGACCAGGTGCTGAAGGTGCCCCGCGCGGACGGCATGCTCACCGAGCTGCCGCTGACGACCGCCGACTACCGCCCGCTGATCACCGACCGGTGAGCCGGTCGATCACCAGGTAGTAGCGGTCGATGCCGTTGATGAGCTTCGCCAGCTGGGCGAAGTCGACCGGCTTGCGGAAGAAGTGCTCCGACGGGACGCCGAAGTCGCGCAGCATCTGCTCCTCGAAGGGCGAGCCGGTGAGGACCACGACGGTCAGGTCGGCGAGGCGGGGGTTGCCGAGGATCCGGTCGAGCACGACCCGGCCGTCGACGCCCGGCAGGTTGAGGTCGAGCAGGACGATGTCCGGTGTCGGCGCGTCCGCGTGAGCGCCGCGGCGCTCGAGGTGGTCGATCGCCTCCAGGCCGTTGCCGATCACCGTGACCTCGTTGCGGAGGCGGTGTTCGCGGAACTCCTCGAGGGTGAACGCGACGTCGGCGGCGTCGTCCTCGACGAGGAGGATGCGGGCCAGCTCCGGCGTGCCGTCCCCGTTCATTTGTCTCCTTCAAGAATGTTGCACTACTGCAATGGTCGATTGACACGATAGTGCACACGGAACGACGTATCCATCATGCAACGATGTCCGGATGACCACCCCGGGGGGAAACGAGGCGCTGGTTCATGCGCTGCTGGCGGTCAGTCGCAGCATGGTCGCGCTGGCAGCCCGGAACCTGGCGGCGCTGGACGCGGACGTGACGCTGGCGCAGTACCGCACGCTGGTGCTGCTGGCGACCAGCGGCCCGCGCCGCAGCGCGGAGGTGGCCAAGGAGCTGGACGTGGCGCCGTCGACGCTGACCCGCATGTGCGACCGGCTGCAGCGCAAGCACCTGGTGCGGCGCTTCCAGCGCGACAACGACCGCCGCTCGACCTGGCTGGCGCTGACCCCCGCCGGCCGCGACCTGGTCGGCGTCGTCATGCGGGAGCGGCTGCGGGAGCTGTCGATGATCGTCGACGAGGCGAAGGTCGACGCGTCCGAGGAGAGCCTGGACCTGCTGGGCCGCATCGTCGAGGCGTCCGGCGAGCTGCCCGACCAGCTGTGGTGGGAGCGGTGGGAGATCTGCGCCGACCCGGTCGACAGCGTGACCCTGCCCTGAGCGGAGCGCCTCCCGATGTCTGACCCCGTGCTGCCGCCGGTCACGTTGACCACGCACCGGCTGCTGCTGCGCCCCTTCGTGCCCGGCGACGCCGCGGACGTCCACGCCGTCTGGCAGGACCCCAGGTTCATCGACTCGGCGCCGCTCGGGTACGCGTACGCCGGCGCCGCCTTCGACGTGGCCCTCGGCTGGTGCGCGTCCGGCATCGAGGACCGGCGCCGCACCGGCAAGGGCATCGGCTTCGCCGTCACGGCCCGCGACGGCGGCCGCCTCCTCGGGCACGTGTCGCTGTTCGGCGCCGACTGGATCGCGATGACCGCGGAGATGCACTACTGGACCGCGCCGTGGGCCCGCGGCCGGGGCGTCGCCGCCGAGGCGGCCGCGGCCGTCGCCAGGTGGGCGCTGACGGAGCAGGGCTTCGCCCGCATCGCCCTGCAGGCCGCCCCCGCCAACACCGCCTCCCGGCACGTCGCGGAGCGGGCCGGCTTCAAGTTCGAAGGCGTGCTGCGCAACGTGGCCGTCTCCCGCTCCGGCCGGCACGACCTCGTCGTGTACAGCCTGATCCCGTCCGACCTGACCTGACGGTCACGGCAGGGCCTGCTCCAGCATGCGCCGGGCGATGGCGGCGAAGGGCGGGTTGCGGTCGCGGTAGTACGGCAGGGCGACCAGGCCCATGCACAGCACCCAGCCGCGGGCCCGCTCCCACGTCGCGTCGTCGGCGCCGACCGCCGCCCGGAACGCGTCGCGGTGCCCGGCGCCGAGCAGCGTCCACGCGGGCATGACGTCGCAGGCCGGGTCGCCGACGCCGGCGCAGCCGAAGTCGATGACGGCGCTGACCCTGCCGTCGTGCGCCAGGACGTTGCCGGCGTGCAGGTCGCCGTGGGTCCACACCGGCGGGCCGTCCCACCCCGGCGCGGCCACGGCCCGTTCCCAGGCGGCGGTGGCGGCGGCCGTGTCGAGCTCCCCGTCCAGCTGGGCGATCGCGTCCCGTACCGACGCGTCACGGGTGGCGAGCGCACCGCGGCGATATCCGGCCGGCGCTCCCGCCGGGTCGACGGCGCGCAGGGCCGTGACGAACGCGGCCAGGTCGAGCGCCGAGTCGCGGTCCGTGAACGCCTCGACGGTGTCGCCCGGCAGCCACCGCCCGACGGTCCACGGGAAGGGGTAGCCGTGCGCGGGGCGGCCGGTCGCCACCGGTGCGGGGACGGCGAGCGGCAGCCGCGGGGCGAGGACCGGCAGCCAGCGCGCGTCCCGCTCGATCTGCTCGGCGCCGCCCGGCAGCCGCGGCAGCCGCACGACGAGGTCGTCGCCGAGACGGTACATCGCGTTGTCGGTGCCCGGGTTTCGCACCGGCGTCACCGGCCGGTCCATCCACTGTGGAAACTGCCCGGCGACGAGGCGCCGCACCAGGTCCTCGGACGTGGCCGCCTCACCCTCGCGCATGCGTGAGTCGCTCCTCGATCATCTCGACCCGCTCGTGCACCGGGGCGGGCGGGATCTCGAACAGATCGTATCCGTGCTCGCGGTACACCTCCTCGTGGATCGCGGCGAACTCCAGCGACTGCGGGTAGGTGATGCGCCGGGCCCTGGTCGGGGTGACGAAGCCGATCGGCTGGACCAGGAACACCAGCCGCTGGTACACCCGCTCCCGCCGCACCCGCTCCAGCTCCGCGACGAGCGCGGGGGAGGGCTCCCGGCCGCAGTAGCGCGCGAGCGCGAGGGTGCACAGCGGGGAGCGGTCGAAGAGCTGGACCGGCACGGCACCGGCCGCCTGCTGTCGTTGCCGCTGCAGGTGTACGACCAGGTCGACGAAGTCGTCCCGATCCGACGGCCGCTCGTAGGGTGACCCGGCGATGACGTCGGTCGCCGCCTCCTCGACGACGTGGTGCCCCTTGGCCCGCAGCGCCAGTGCGATCGTGGTCTTCCCGGCACCCGGCGTCCCGGTCAGAATGTAGCGACGAACATCCATTGACTTCACTCCATTCGTACACTTATATGCGTCTATGCAGAGATTGATGCGCCTGCTCAGTGCGGCGCTGCTCATGATCGGCGCGACGGCGGGCACACTCGCCGTCACCGCCGCACCGGCACACGCGGACGCCTGCTACACGTGGAGCGGGGTCCTGGCCCAGGGATCGTCGGGAGAGGGGGTCCGGCAGCTGCAGATCCGCGTCGCCGGTTATCCCGGCTCGGGCGCGGTCCTCGGCATCGACGGCCAGTTCGGGCCCGCGACAAAATCAGCGGTCGCCCGGTTCCAAGCAGCATACGGCCTCGCCGCCGACGGTGTCGCGGGGGCGGCCACCTTCGCGAAGCTCTACGCCCTCCAGGACGACGACTGCACCCCGGTCAACTTCAGCTACGCCGAGCTCAACAACTGCAACAGCACCTGGGCCGGCGGCAACGTCTCCGCCGCGACCGCCAAGGCCAACGCCCTGGTCACGATGTGGAAGCTGCAGGCACTCCGGCACGCCCTCGGCGACCAGCCGATCCGCGTGACCAGCGGCTTCCGCAGCGTCTCGTGCAACAACGCCGTGGGCGGCGCGTCGACCAGCAGGCACCTGTACGGCGACGCGGCCGACCTCGGCGCCGGGCCGCACTCGCTGTGCAAGCTCGCCCAGACCGCGCGCAACCACGGCTTCGCCGGCATCCTCGGCCCCGGCTACCCCGACCACAACGACCACACCCACGTCGACGGCCGCCCGAGCCGCTTCTGGTCCGCCCCGAACTGCGGCGTCGCCAGCCTCACCGGCAGCCTGGACCCGCTGAACGACAACTGACCGCGGCCCCCCGTCCGCCGATGACCGCCCGCCGGCGTTGCTCGTGCCGGCGGGCGGTCACCGCTTCCGGACCCGCCTGGTTGCATCGCCGGCCGCTGGGTAGCCCTCACCGTATGAGCCGACAGGTGAAGGACATCATGACCAACGCGCCGCTCACGATCGACGTCGGCGAGTCCGTCGTCGCCGCCGCCGAACAGATGCGCGAGGCCGGCGTCGGCGCGCTCGTCGTCACCGACAGCAGCGGCGTCCGCGGCATCATGACCGACCGGGACATCACCGTGCGCGTCGTCGCCGCCGGCAGCGACCCGGCCACCACCGCCGTCGGCGACATCGTCGCCCCCGACCTCGTCGCCGTCTCGCCCTCCGACGACCTGGCCGTCGCGGTCGAACTGATGCGGACCAACGCCCTGCGCCGCCTCCCGGTCCTCGTCGGCGAACACCTCGTCGGCATCGTCTCCCTCGGCGACCTCGCCATCGAACGCGACGCCTCCTCGGCCCTCGCCGACATCAGCGCCCAGGCCCCGACCCCCTGACGCCCCGGACCGCCGGTTCGAGCAACGACAACGTCCGCCGCCGCGCATCGAGACCGACGCGGACACCGACCGGCATCGGCAGATTCGGCCCGGCATGTCCGAGATCGACATTGCCCAGCACCGGGATGTCCCGGTCACCGAGCACGTCAAGGACGATCTCGGACAACGCCGGGGACCCCCCGGTCGAGTCGAGCCCGTCGATGTCGCGCGGCACCCCCACGACCATGCCGGCGATCCGGTCGAGAATGCCGGCGTGCCGCAGCACCTGCAGATAGCTCCACACGTACGACGCCTGCCCGCCCATCTCCTCCCAGAACAACACGGCACCGTCGAACCACTCCAGCGGCACCGCGAACCGCGTCGCCTGCACCAGCGCGACGCGATTGATCACCCCACCGATCAGCCGGCCTTGCACCTGCCCGGCGCGCCAGCACTCCCACGACGGACTCGCGGGCAGCGGACCGATCGCCGCGGTGCCGGTCAGCAGCCTCGCGTACAGCTGCTCGAGCTCCGCCCGGCGCGCCGCGGGCACCGCCTGCCAGCTGCCGCCGAAGCCGGGAACGGCCATGTCGGCATGGAACCCGACCAGCCCCGCGCGGGCGTAGAGCACCAGGTGCAGCAGGGAGATGTCGCTGTAGCCGAGGATCGGCTTCGGGTCTGCCCTGACCGCCTCGATGTCGATCAGGTCGAGGTACCCGAACGCCGTCTGGCCACCGTCACTCGCGACGATCGCCCGTACCTCAGGATCACGAAGAAGACCGTTGAACTCCGCGGCGATCTCCGCCGGCGTCGCCGCACTCCACCACCGGCGCCGCCCGACTTCCAGCAGCGGCGCCCGCCGCACCCGGAACCCCATCCGCTCGAACACGACGACCGCCCGCTCGACGTTGCCCTCGTACGCCGCGGGCAACGACCCGGACAGCGAAGCGACGACGACGAGATCGCCGGGCCTCAGCGCCCGAGGCCGAAGCAACCGAGGCAACGCAGAACCGGTCACCGACGCAGTATCCGCACACGCCCCCACAACACGCGAAACATTTCCTTGCACCCGGTCCCGGCTGGTCCACACATTCGCGAGCGACGCGGCGTTTCAGGGCAGCGGCGGATTTCCTTGCCCGACTCGCCTTCCCACTGTCAGATCCGGCGCGAAGCCCCCTGCCGATCAGGTCCCGGGCGTTGTGGGACGGTCGGGTCCGGCTCTGTGCTGACCGCCAATGGCGGTGGGTCTTGCCACGGCAGCCCGCGCCGCGCGTGAGCCGGTCGACGCGTTGTGGATCGCGATGAGCCCGCACGATCAGATCCTGTTCGGTGCGGGCAGGTCGGCCAGTCCTGGCAGCGGTAGTACGCCCGAGGCAGAGCGGTGTGACGATTCGCGTCCTGCCACGGTTGAGACGGACCCGCACCTTGCTGGCCGAGCACACGGGAACTGGTGTCGTGCCGTTGAATCTCGCGAAGGCGTGCTTGGACCTGAAGCGCCGGCAGCTTCGCCCAGGACCATCCAACGGTGCGATCGAGTCGGTCGAGCGCTTCGGCCAAGTCGTGAAGGTCGCCTTCCGGACGGCGGGTCAGATGCCGGCAGTCTTCGACTACGAACCGCACGCCGGTCCACGGCATGGCCCACCGCACCGCGTCGAGGTGCCCCTCACCGGTTGCATCGACGGTCCGTTCGCCCAGCTCGCGGCCCACGTCGTCGACTGCGACCAGGGTGTGCGTTCGTTATGAGCATCGACGCCGGCTGTGAGCATGTCACCTTCCTTCGCCGTGATGGTCGGTTGACCGCGACCCAGATCAGGGGCTTGCCGTATTTGAGCGCGAGCAGGCTCCTGTCAAGGCACTCCCGGTTCGGGGCGCGGACGTACGGCAGAACCGCAAATCAGGGGACAAGCCGCCAGCCGCTCGCCAGGGCAGCGAAGAAGCGGGCGAACCGCACCGGACGTTGACCATCTTGGCAATAGCGCGAAGAAGGCGGTCGACCGCTGCAGGTTGTCGACGTCGTCCTGCTGCCGGCGGTTCTCCCGCCGCAACCGCGCCGGCTCAGCCCGCTCATCCGAGCTGAACCCGTCCGTGGCCGGTCCGTTCGTGGCTGGCCCGTTCGTGGCCGGCCCGTCCATGGCCGGGCTGCCCGGCGAGTCCGCACCGGCATGGGCTTCGGTCTCGGTTTGCTTGATCCAGTCACGCACCGCGGTCTCGGCCAGATCGAGATCGCGACACTTGCCCGATCGAACGATCCCCGCGCTGGCACAACGCCACGATCTCGGCCTTGAACTCCGCCGTGAACGCACGGCGAGGCCGAGGCCGCCGCTTGCCCGTGCGCTCCACGATGCTGGACATCCTCCCGAAGCCCGCAGGCCCCTGATAGTCGAGGGTGGCGGTGGGCAGCGGGGCGGTGAAGGCGGTCGCGCGCATGCCTTCCTGGATCCGCAGCCGCACGTCGTGGTGGGGGAGGGCGCGCAGGGCGTCGGTCAGCAGGCGGGCGCGGGTCGAGGCTGCGCTGCGGGTCAGGGCTTCAGGTCAGGGTGTGGGTCAGGCCGCGGGTGGGGTGCGGAGGGGGACGACCAGGTAGTCGAGGGTGGCGGTGGGCAGCGGGGCGGTGAAGGCGGTCGCGCGCATGCCTTCCTGGATCCGCAGCCGCACGTCGTGGTGCGGGAAGGCGCGCAGGGCGTCGGTCAGCAGGCGGGCCTGGAACGAGCGGACGGTGTGGCCGCCGTCGACGGTGGCCTTGACGGTCTGCTCGGACTCGCCGGTGAGGGGGTCGTCGGCGCGGACGAGGAGGGCGCCGTCGATGGTCTGGAGGGTGACGCGGCCGTGGGGGCCGCCATATGCGGCGGCGCGGTCTACCGCCTGGGCGAGGGTGTCGGCGTCGACCTCGACGGTGCAGGCGGGGGTGACGTCGAGCAGGCGGGCGAGCTGGGTGTCCGGATAGCCGCCGCCGAGGGTGGCGGTGGTGATGCTGCCGCCGTCCCAGGACAGGGCGAACAGGTCGTCGCCCGCGTGGACGTGGACCGTCGGGACGCGGCTCAGCTGCTGCGCGGCGCGGGTCAGGACGGTCGCCGGCACGAGGGCCTCGACCGGGGCGCCGCCCGGCGTCGGGTCGGGCGTGGCGCGGTGCCACGGGATGGAGGCGCTGGCGAGCCGGAAGCGGTCCGTGGCGAGCAGGGTCAGCACGGCGTCGTGGGTGCGGAGACGCACGCCGGTGAACATCGGCAGGGCGTGCTCGCGGGACGCGGCGCCGGCCACGGGCACGGCCGCGGTGCGCAGGTCCTCGCCGCTGACCGAGCCGAGCGCCGGTGGCAGGGCGGCGGCGGGCGGGGTGGCGTCGGGGAGGCTGGGCAGGGCGAACCTGGCGCCCGGCACGCGGATGGCGAGCCGGCCGCGCTGCACGGTGAGACGTGCGTCGGCCGCGTCGAGGGCGGTCAGCGTGTCGGCGAGCGATCGGCGCGGCACGACGACCTCGCCGGGGGTGTGGACGGTCGCCGGGGCGTGCAGGTGCACGGTGACCTCGCCGTCGGTGGCGGTGAGGTGCAGGCCCGTGTCGTCGGCGCGCAGCAGGGCGCCCGCGTGCGACGGCTGGAGGGACCGGCCGGTCAGCAGGCGGAGCATGAAGGCCGCGGCGGCGGCGAGGCGGGCGGCGGGTGCGGTCACGTCCATGCTCGGCAAGGTATCCGAGGGGTACGACAGAAACGGGCGCCCGAGAAACCCAGGCCTCACCCGATAGTGGTAAAAAACCGACCAATGCCACATATCATGATCACGTGGCGATCACAGCTGTCACAGAAGCGCCGCCGGGACTGTCGCTGGTCTTCGGCGTCGGCGACCTGTTGTGTGCGCTGGCCCTGCGCGACGTGGTGGAGACGATCCGGCCGCTGCCGGTGCAGCCCCTGGCGGGCAGTGCCGACATCCTGCTCGGGGTCAGCGTCATCCGCGGTCTCGCGGTGCCGGTCGTGGACACGGCGGGACTGCTCGGCGCGCGGGTGGACCGGCCCTGCCGGTTCGTGACGACGCGCACCGCGTGGGGTCCGCTCGCGTACGCCACCGGGCCCATTGTCGGCGTCCTGCCCGTCGAGCCGGACCACAGCCGCCCGCCGCCGCCGATGCTCGCCTCGGCCGCGACCCGGCTCGTGGCGGCCGTCGGTGTCCTGGACTCCAGGCCGCTGCTGTTCCTGCGCGGTGACTGGCTGATGTCGGATGTCGAGTGGCCGGAGGCGTCCGATGGCGCGTAGCGATGACGTCGTCCGGCTGCGCGAGCTGCTGTCGCGGCGCCTCGGGATGACCTTCGACGACAAACGCGATCCTCAGCTCGCCGAGGTGTTGCGCGTACGCGCGACGCAACACGGCCTGACCGGTCGCGGGTACCTCGACCGCCTCGGCACCGCCTGGAACAACGAGCTCGCCGCGCTTGCGGAGGCGGTGACCATCAACGAGACGTACTTCTTCCGCAACATCGAGCAGTTCAACGTCCTGGCCGACCTGGCGCTGCCGGAGCGGGTCCGCGCCCGGGCCGCGGAGCGCAGGCTCCGGCTGCTGTCGGTCGGCTGCTCCACGGGCGAGGAGGCCTACACCCTGGCGATGGTCGCCGCCGAGCGCGTCGAGCCGTCCTGGGACGTGTCGATCGTCGGTCTCGACGTCAACCGGGCCGCGCTGCGGGTCGCCGCCGCCGGGCGGTACTCCCGCTGGTCGCTGCGCGAGACCCCGGCCGCCGCGCAGCAGCGCTGGTTCCGGACCACCGCCGAGGGCGTCGAGATCGACGAGCGGCTCCGCGGGCGGGTGCGGTTCCTGGAGTACAACATCGCCAACGACGACCCGATGCTGTTCGGCCCCGACACCTACGACGTCATCTTCTGCCGCAACCTGCTGATGTACCTGACGCCGCCGACGGTCGCGGCCGCGGTCGCCCGGATCACGCGGGCGCTCTCGCCCGGCGGCTACCTGTTCCTGGGGCACACCGACTCGCTCGGCAGCCGGCCGACCGCCCTGGCGGTGCAGCACTCCCACGGCACGTTCTACTACCAGAAGACGGCCGCCGCCGCCCCGAAACCGGAGCCGTCGCCCGCCCCGGTCAGGAAGGCCGCGCCCGCCAGGCCGGTCCGGTCGAACCCGGGCCGGGAGCGGGAGCGGGACCGGGCGATGCAGCTGGTGCAGGAGGAGCGCTTCACGGACGCGCTCGCCGTGCTCGACGCCATCGACTCGGCCGAGGCGGACCGCCCCGACGTGATGCTCGTGCGCGGCGCCGTCCTGGCCCACCTCGGGCACACCGGCCGGGCCGCGGCCGTGTGCAACCGGCTGCTGGACCGTGACGCGCTCAACCCCGACGCCCACCACCTGCTCGCCGAGTGCCGCGAAGGCGACGGCGACAAGAACGCGGCGCAGGAGCACCACCGGATGGCCGCGCACCTCGACGCCGCGTTCGCGATGCCCCGGCTGCGGCTGGGGCTGCTCGCCCGCCGCCGCGGCGACCTGCGGACCGCCGAACGCGAGCTCGACCGTGCCGTGACCCTGCTGCGGCACGAGAGCGACGAGCGCATCCTGCTGTTCGGCGGCGGGTTCGGCCGCGGCGCGCTGATCGCGCTCTGCCACGCCGAGCTGGCCGCCGCCCGATGACCACCGCCCGGCACGCCGCCCTGGACGGCGACCACGAGAGCGACTACGAGAGCGACCACGACAGCGGCTACGAAAGCGGCTACAACAGCGACCACGACAGCTACTACGACAGCGACCACGGGATCGAACACGGCAGCGACGCCGGCGGGGAGATGCGGCGGCGCCTGGCGGAGCTGCGCGAGTCCTTCGACGGCTCGTTCGCCGAACCGCACCGCGAGCAGGTCGCGGGCTTCGACGACCTCCTCGCCATCAGGGTCGGCGGCCACCGGTACGCGCTGCGCCTCACCCAGGCCGCGGGCCTCTTCCCGGACCGCCCGGTGACCCGCCTGCCCGGCCCGCTGCCCTCCCTGCTCGGCGTCGCCAGCTTCCGCGGCTCCATCGTCCCCGTCTACGACCTCGCCGCGGTGTTCGGCCACCCGGCGGCAGGGGCCGCGGGCAAGGGGTCGAACGCCGCCCGCTGGTTGGTCCTGGTCGCCGGCGAGCCGCTGGTCGCCCTCGCCTTCGAGGAGCTCGACGGTCACCTGCGCATACCGCGGGAGCTCATCGTCGAGGAGTCGACGGGCCACGGCCCGCGCGGCTGCCTGCGCGGCATCGTGCCGCTGGACGGCGGCGCCCGCCCGATCGTGGACGTACCGGCGGTCCGGGCCGCGATCGAGGCACTGACCGGAAAAGCGGCGAGGCCCTGACCGGAAAAGCGCGAGGCACCGACCGGAAGAGCGGCGAGGCACTGACCGGAAGAGCGGCGAGGCACTGACCGGAAGAGCGGCGAGGCACTGACCGGAAGAGCGGCGAGGCACTGACCGGAAAGCGCGCGATCGAGGGACTGACCGGAACAGCGGGAAAGGCAAGGAACGGGGAACGATGAACCGACAATGGACGTTCGGCCGCCGGCTCGCCGCGGGCTTCGCGGTCGTCGTGCTGCTGACCCTGCTCACCGGCGGCGTCACCGTCGGCGCGCTCAGCACCGTGGTCACCGGCAAGGACCAGGTGATCGACATCGGCGTGCAGGGCCTCGTCGAGGCGCAGCAGCTGCGGGTCGCGGTCGAGGAGAAGAGCAGCGCGTCCCGCGGGTTCCTGCTGACCGGCGACGAGAGCTTCCAGGCCGCGATCGTCGCCGCCCGCGCCGAGTTCAGCCAGACGGTCCAGCGGCTGCGCGAGGTCACCGGCTCGCAGCGCGAACGGGACCTGCTCAACGGCGCCGTCCAGGCCGAGCAGGCGCACCAGACCGCGCTGGAGGCGGTCATGGCGCTGCGGAAGGATCCCGCCACGTCGGCGCAGCGGGTCGCCGACGCGTTCGAGGAGACGGTCGTGCCGCGGCGGGCGGCGCTCAACCAGCAGATCGAGGAGCTCGGCGCGCTGCTGCGCCAGGACCTGACGGCGCAGCGCGACGACTCGTCGGGCACGGCGCGGACCGCGACCATCGCGGTGATCGCCATCGCGATCGTCGCCGTGCTGCTCGGCGTGGTCATCGCGATGCTGCTGATCCGGGCGCTGGGCCGGCAGGTCGCCGGTGCGGTCGGGCACATCCAGAGCTCCTCGGCGCAGCTGGAGGCCGCCGCCAGCCAGCAGGCGACCGGCGCCCGCGAGCAGGCGACCGCGATGAGCGAGATCAACACGACGATCGAGGAACTGCTGATCACCTCGCGGCAGATCTCCGAGGGCTCGCAGCGGGTGGCGAAGATCGCCGAGGAGACCGCCCTCGCGGCCAACTCCGGCGACGCGACCATCGAGCAGGCCCGCGAGTCGATCACCGCGATCCGCCGCCAGGTCGACCTGATCGTGCAGCACATGCTGGAGCTCGGGCAGCGCAGCCAGCAGATCGGCGGCGTCGTCGACCTGGTGTCCGAGCTCGCCGAGCAGACCAACATCCTGGCCATCAACGCGACGATCGAGGCGTCCGGGGCGGGGGAGTGGGGCCGCCGCTTCGCCGTCGTCGCCGACGAGATCCGCAAGCTCGCCGACCGTACCGCCGGATCCGCCAAGGAGATCAGGGCGCTCATCGACGACGTGCGCGGCGCGGTGAACACCACCGTCATGGCCACCGAGACCGGTGCGAAGGCCGTCGACGCCGGCACCCGGCAGTTCGGCGCCGTCACCGCGTCGTTCCAGCAGATCGCCGACCTCGTCGCGACGACCACCGAGTCGGCGCGGGAGATCGAGCTGTCCACCAAGCAGCAGACGACCGCGGTCGAGCAGGTCAACGTCGCGGTGACCGACACCGCCCGGGTCACCCAGGAGAGCGAGTCCAGCGCCGTGCAGACCAGGCAGACCGCGACCCACCTCGCCGGGCTCTCCAACGAGCTGCTCAGGCTGGTCGCCGCCGGCTCCGAGCATTGAGCGCCCCGGCGCCCGCGGCGGCCAAGGACCCGCTGCGGTATTTCAGGATCGAGGCCGGCGAGCTGGTCGACCAGCTCGCCCAGGGCGTCCTCGACCTGACCCGCGACGGCGCGGACCGCGAGCCCGTGGCCCGGCTGCTGCGGCACGCGCACACGCTCAAGGGCGCCGCCAGGGTGGTCCGGCAGACCGACATCGCCGACGCCGCGCACACCCTGGAAGAGCTGCTGGTGCCATTCCGGGACGGGGCCGAGCCGGTGCCGCCGGAGACGGTCGGTGCCCTGCTGACCCTCACCGACCGGATGACGGCCCTCGCAAGAGCGCTCGAAAAGACCCCGGAGACCGACAAGACGCCCGAGAAACCGCAGGAGACCCCACCGGCGGTTGCTCCGGTACGCAGCGACAGCGCCGACATCGACGAGCTGCTCGACGCGGTCGGCGAGGCGCACGCCCGGTTCGCCCCGCTCAGGCGCCAGGTGGCGACGGTGGAGCGGGCCCGCCGGGCGGCCGAGGCGATCACCGAGCAGCTGCGGATCCGCGCCGCGCAGTCCGACGGCGCCGACGGCCGCACCGGCGCGATGGCGACCCGTCTCGCCGCCGACCTCACCGCGCTCGGCCGGCAGCTGACCGAGACCGTCGAGCAGGTCGAACGCGAGCTCGACGACATCCGCGGCCGCGCCGAACGGCTCCGCCTGGTGCCGGTCGCCACGGTCCTCACCACGCTGCACCGCGCCGCGTACGACGCCGCCGGCAGCGAGGGCAAGAAGGTCGTCTTCGACAGCCGCGGCGGGGACCTGCGCCTCGACCCGCACGTGCTGAGCCTCGCGTCGGGCGCGCTGCTGCACGTGGTCCGCAACGCCGTGTCGCACGGGGTGGAGAGCGAGCAGGAGCGGCTCGCCGCCGGCAAGCCCGCCGCCGGGCACGTCACCGTGGAGGTCCACCGGCGCGGCACGAACGCCGCGTTCCGGTGCCGCGACGACGGCCGCGGCTTCGACCTCGGCGCGGTGCGCCGCGAGGCGGAGGCGCAGGGGTTCGTCCCGTCCGGCGCCGAGGCCGACGTCCGGGAGCTGATGCGCCTGCTCATGCACGGCGGGATCAGCACCGCCGGCGAGGTCACCGGCATCTCCGGCCGCGGCATCGGCCTCGACGCGGTCCGGGACGTCGCCGAGCAGCTCGGCGGCGAGGTCAACGTCAGCACCGAGCCGGGCCGCGGCACGACCGTCGAGCTGGTGGTCCCCCTGTCGCTGGTGTCGCTGTCGGGGCTCGTCGTCGAGGCCGCGGGGACCCTCGTGTCGCTGCCCCTGGACGCCGTGCGCACCTGCGTCCTGCTCGGCGCAGTCGAGGTCGCCGCGGCCGCCGCGGCCGGCGCGATGGCGCACGACGGGCACGTCATCGCGTTCCTGCCCCTGGCGACGGCGCTGGTCCCCGCGGCGCAGCAACCGGCGGGCGGCGCCGTCGCGGTCATCCTCACCGCCGGCGACCGCGTCGTGGCCGTCGGCGTCGACCGGCTGCTGGGCACGTCGGCCCTCGTCGTGCGGCCGCTGCCGGAGCTCGCCCCGGCCAGCGCCGTCATCAACGGCCTGTCCATCGACGCGGAGGGCAACCCGCGGATCGTGCTGGACCCGCACGGACTCGCCGCGGCGGCCGCCGGGAAGGCGCCCGCCGCGGACCCGGTGACCGGCGAGCCCAGCACCGCGACGGGCCGGGACCCGATCCTCGTCGTCGACGACTCGCTCACCACCAGGATGCTGGAGCGCAGCATCCTCGAGTCCGCGGGCTACGAGGTGGAGCTCGCCGCCTCCGCCGAGGAGGCCCTGGAGCGGGCCAAGGTGCGCCGCTACGCGCTGTTCCTCGTCGACATCGACATGCCGGGCATCGACGGGTTCACGTTCGTCGCGCAGACCCGCGAGGACCCGGTGCTGCGCGAGACGCCCGCGATCCTCGTCAGCTCACGGTCGTCGGCGGAGGACCGCCGTCGTGGCGCCGACGCCGGCGCCAGCGCCTACATGGTGAAGTCGGAGTTCAACCAGGAGGAACTGCTCGGTCACATCCGGGAGCTGGTGGGCGCCCCGTGATCAAGGTTCTGGTGGTCGAGGATTCCGCGACGGTACGGCAGTGCCTGCGCGAGGCGCTCACGGCACGGCACGGCTTCGACATCGTCGGCGAGGCCGTCGACGGCGCCCAGGCCGTCGACCTGTGCCGGCGGCTGAGACCGGACGTCATCACCATGGACGTGGTCCTGCCGGTCATGAGCGGCCTCGTCGCCACCGAGCGGATCATGTCGAGCCAGCCGACGCCGATCCTCGTCGTGAGCTCCACGTCGCGCCAGGAGCTGTTCACGACCTACGACGCGCTCGCCGCGGGCGCGGTCGACGTGCTGGAGAAGCCGCGCGGCGACGCCTCCGACGACACGTGGGGCGCGCGGCTGCGCACCGCGGTCAAGGTCGTCTCCCGGATCCGGGTCGTGACCCGGCACCGCCCGGCCGGCGCCGCCGCCACCGCGGTCAAGGGCGCCGCGCGTACCCACCAGATCCCGAGACGACTGGTCGCGATCGGCGCCTCGACGGGCGGGCCCGGTGCCATCGTCACGTTGCTGCGCGGCGTCCCGCAGGGCTTCACGGTGCCGCTGCTGTACGTGCAGCACCTCGCCGCCAACGAGAACTTCGCGCAGGCGTTCACCGGCTGGCTCGCCGAGCAGACGGGTCACACGGTGCGCTACGCCCGCGGCGGGGAGAGCCTGCAGTCGATCGCCGGGCAGGTGGTGATGGCGCCGCCGGACCGGCACCTGACCGTCCGCGGCGGGCACCTGCACCTGAGCTCCGGGCCGCCGCGGCACTCCTGCCGGCCGTCGGTCGACGTGCTGTTCGAGTCGATCGCCGCGGAGGTCGGCTCCGGCGCCACCGGCGCCCTGCTGACCGGCATGGGCCGCGACGGTGCCGAGGGCCTGCTCGCGATGCGCCGCGCCGGCGCCCACACGTACGCGCAGGACCAGGGCAGCTGCGTCGTCTACGGGATGCCGAAGGAGGCCGTGGCCCTGAACGCGGCGGTGGAGATCCTGCCACCGGACCAGATCGCTGCGAGCCTGACGGAGAAGGTCGGATGGCGAACACGGTCCTGATCGTCGACGACAGCCTGACCGTCCGGATGGACCTCCACGAGGCATTCGAGGAGGGCGGCTTCCGCACGGTGCTGTGCGCGACCGGCGCCGACGCGCTCGCCGCGTTCGACGCCGAACAGTTCGACGTCGCGCTCTTCGACGTGCTGCTGCCCGACGCCGACGGGGTCGAGCTGCTGCGCGGGCTGCGCGCCCACCCCCGCCACACCGGGGTGATCGCGCTGCTGCTGTCCAGCGAGGCCGAGGTCAGCGACCGGCTGCGCGGGCTGCGGCACGGCGCCGACGACTACGTCGGCAAGCCCTACGACGCGCACGCCGTCGTCGCCCGCAGCCGGGAGCTGCTGCAGCGCGGCACCGACGCGCCCGCCGAACGCTCGGTGCTGGTCATCGACGACAGCCTCACCTTCCGCGAGGAGCTGCGCGACCTGCTCACCGGTGCCGGCTACGAGGTCGTGCTCGCGGCCAGCGGCGAGGAGGGGCTGCGGGCCGCCGCGGCCCGCCCGCCCAGCGCGATCATCGTCGACGGGGTCCTGCCCGGCATCGACGGCGCGACCGTCATCCGCCGGGTCCGGCTCGACGCGACCCTGCGCAACGTGCCGTGCCTGCTGCTGACCGCCGCCGACGACTACGCGACCGAGCTGCAGATCCTCGACGCCGGCGCGGACGCGTTCGTGCGCAAGCAGGAGAACCTCGAGGTGGTCCTGGCGAAGCTGGCCGCGGTGCTGCGCAAGAGCACCGCCACCCCGCTGCCGGCCGCCGCCGGCCCCTTCCACGGCCAGGTCAAGGTGCTCCTCGTCGACCCCGACCGGGGGTTCCTGGACCGGGCCGCGGACCAGCTGCGGGAGGAGGGCTACGAGCCGGTCGCCGCGCCCGACGCCGACGACGCCCTCGCGATGCTCGCCGTGCAGCCCGCCGGCTGTGTCGTGCTGGCCGTCGACGACACCGGCGGGCTCGAGCTGTGCTCCCGCATCCGGTCGGTGCCGGGCCTGCGGGACATGCCGGTCATCGGGCTCGGCGGCGGCGACCGGCTGCTGGACTGCCTCGCCGCCGGCGCCGACGACTACGTGCGCCGCGACGACGGCGTGAGCACGCTGCGCGCGCACATCCGGGCCCACATCCGCCGGCAGCAGCTGCACGAGCAGAACCGGCGGATCCGTGACGAGCTGGTGCGCCGGGAGCTGGAGGCCGCCGAGGAGCGCGCCGCCCGGCAGGTCGCCGAGACCCGCGCCGAGCTCGTCGAGGAGCTCGAGTGGCGCAACCGGGAGCTGGAGGCGTTCAGCGGCTCCGTCTCGCACGACCTGCGCTCGCCGCTGCAGACGATCCTCAGCTTCAGCGAGCTGCTGATGGAGGAGCAGACCGGCAACGAGCCCGGCGACCTGGCGCTGCGCATCCACAAGGCGGCCCGGCGGATGAACGCGCTCATCGACGCGCTGCTGCAGCTGGCGGGCGCCAACCGGGGCCAGATCCAGCGCAGCGACGTGGACCTGTCGGCTGTCGCCGGCGACGTCGTGGAGGAGTTGCGCCAGCGCGACCCGGAGCGCGACGTGGAGGTCAGCATCCAGCCCAGGATGCAGGCGTCCTGCGACGGTGAGCTGGTCCGCGCGGTCCTGATGAACCTCGTCGGCAACGCGTGGAAGTTCACCGGCCGGACCCCGCGGGCGCGGATCGAGATCGGCTGCTCGCCGCCGGCGTTCTACATCCGCGACAACGGCGCCGGGTTCCCCGCGGACCGCGCCGACCAGCTCTTCCGCCCGTTCGGCAGGCTGCACTCCAGCAGCGAGTTCCCCGGCACCGGCATCGGGCTGACCACCGTGCAGCGCATCGTCGACCGGCACGGCGGCCGGGTCTGGGCGCAGAGCGAGCCGGGCCACGGCGCCACGTTCTCCTTCACGCTCCCGGACGGGTAGAACCTTTTCGCCCGCCGGCGAGTATGGAGAGCATGCCCGAGAACGGCGACGAACAGTTCGTCAGCTTCATGCATGCCGCCGCGGCCCGGCTGTACCGGGTGGCGTACCTGCTCGCGGGGGACGCGGCGCAGGCGGAGGAGCTGACCCAGCAGGCGCTGGTGCGCACGTACACCGCCTGGGCCCGCATCGACGGCGGCGACGCCTACGGTTACGCCCGGCGGATCCTGGTGAACCTGCACAACGACTGGTGGCGCAGGCGGTTCCTGCGCGAGCGGCCGGTCGCGGACGTGCCGGAGCCGGCCCGGGCCGAGCGTGACCACGCCGACGGCGTCGCCGCCCGGGAGGGCGTCGCGCGTGCCCTGCGACGGCTGACCCGGCGGGAACGCTCCGTCGTCGTCTGCCGCTACTTCCTGGACCTCACCGAGCAGGAGACCGCCGACGAGCTCGGCGTCGCCGTCGGCACGGTCAAGAGCACCAACGCCCGCGCACTGCGGAAGCTGCGGATCGACCCGCATCTGGTTCCGGCGGCCGAGACCCCGGCCCGCGAGACGAAGGAGGCGCGGTGATGCGCAGCATCGAAGAGCTCCGGCAGGCGATGCGGGACGAGACCGCCGGCCTCGCGCCACGGGTGACGTTCGCGCAGGTGCGGCAGCGGGCCCGGCGGCGCCGCCTGAGCGGGCTGTTCACGATTGCGGCGTCGGTACTGGTCCCGATCGGCGCGACGATGACCGTCCTCGCCGCCGGGCCGGGCGGGCCGTCCCCGCTCCCGCCGCCACCGTCGGACGCCGCGCCCATCATGACCTCCCAGCCGCAGGTCGATCTCTACGACGCCGTGCGGACCGGGATCGCCTACGGCACAGACGAGGAGTTCTTCATCACCGCCACCGGCGACGACATGAACGGCGTGCCCGCAGGCTTCTTCAACGCCGCGACGGGGCGGTTCCGCCGGCTCGAGGGCGGCCTCATGACCCCACAGCCCGGCACGTTCTCCACGATCATGGAGTTCGAGGACGGCCACGGCGGCATCGTCGACTACGGTGCCGTGCACGGGGCCGGCCTCCGCGTCGAGGTCACCGCCGACGGGCAGCGCGTCGACGCGACCACCACCGAGCTGCCCGGCCTGCCCGGGACGACGGTGTTCTGGGCCCGCCGCGGCGGGATCGCGATCGGGCCGACCAGCGCCGTCGGTGGCCCCACTCCGGACCTCGCCTTCACCGCCCGCGACGCCGGCGGGAAGGTCGTCGCGACCGGTGGCTACGTCCAACGCACCGACGGGCAGATCGTCATCGCCGACACCTCCGTGCAGATCGGCGACCCGATGCCGACCGGCGTGATCCTCGCCGACGGCGGCAGGCTCGTCCTGTGGTTCAACGGCGACGACCGCGGCACGAGCCTCGTCGCCAGCACCGATCACGGCACCGGCACGCTCACCGAGGTGCGCGACCTGGGCCGCTACGCCCGCCCACCGTTCGCCATCGGCTTCTACCTCGGCCGCCAGGAGTTCGACCAGCCCGGCGGCACCAAGGTCGTGCTGTTCACCTACGTCGGCCCGGCCAAGGAGGTCATCCTGTCCGCGCCCACGTCGACCGGCCACGGCTCGGTCCGCTGGAGCGCCCACCCTGAGCTGCGCATCGCCTGGATCGCCGGAGTACCGGCGAAGGACACCTCAGCGGTCACCGGCGTCGCCGTCGATCAGGCGGGTGCGGTCATCGACACCGGCGAGGGCCGCTGACGCCGGGGTGTGCGATCGTGGCCGCATGGACGTCCGGGTCATCCGGTCAGGAGCGGTGAGCACGCACACCGTCGAGGAGCTGCCGGGGCTCCTCGACGGTGACGGGCTGCTGTGGGTCGACGTGCGGGTCTGCGACGCGGCCGCGGCGCGCGTGCTGGGCGAGGTGTTCGGTTTCCACCCCCTCGCCCTGCGCGACGCCGGGCAGCGCAACCGGGTGCCGAAGATCCACCCGTACCAGGACCACGTCTTCGTCGTGCTGCACGCGCCGCACCTCGGGGCCCGCGGGCACGTGCACTACGTGGAGCTGGACCAGTTCATCGGCCGGCGCTTCCTGGTCACCGTGCACGGCCCGACGAACCCGGCGGTCCCGCCGGACGTGCCGATGCGGCAGACCCGCGACGTGCTGCGCCGCATCGAGGCCGGCAAGCTCGCGCCGGCCACCCCGTTCGAGCTGTCCTACGCGATCGTGTCGGCGATCAGCCGCCGGCAGGAGACCCTCGTGGAGGACATGACCGCCGACGTGTGGCGGCTGGAGCAGCGGGTCACCGCCGGGCACCTGGGCAACCCCGAGCAGTTCCTGGAGGAGCTCTTCCAGGCCCGGCACGGGCTGCTCGCGGTGCGCACCATGGCCGCGCTCGGCGGCGAGATCTACGGCCGGATGGCGACCCTGTCGCGCAACCCGCGGGACGAGCACCACATCGCCGACGTCATCGACCAGTTCGCCCGGGTCCGGTCCGTCGCCGACGGCGAGCGCGAGTACCTGCAGGGCGTGATCGAGTTCTACCAGGCGCGGACCGAGACGAAGATGACGATCGCCGCGGAGCGGCTCGCGGTGATCGCCGCCGTGACCCTGCCGATCACCGCGCTGTCGTCGGTGCTCGGCATGAACCTCATCGTCAGCGACCACACGAAGTGGCCGCACCTGATCGCGGTCGTCGTGGTCATGGCCGTCATGTCCGGCACCCTGCTCGCCTGGGCCAAGCGGCAGGGCTGGTTCTGACTTACCCGGCCCTGACCTCGGTGATCCGGGCCAGGAACGCGTCCAGCTTGCCGCGGGTCCGCTCGACCTTCTCGGCCACGCTCAGCGTCTCCTTCGGCCCGCCGCCGGCCTCCGGGGTGCGCAGCCCGCGGATGTACAGCGAGCAGGCCAGATCCGTGCAGATGTAGGACCCGACGGAGTCGCCTCGCCGGCCGGCCTCGCCCGCGCGGCGGCCGGTCATCAGCGACACGCCGTTGCCGGGGTGGGTGGTCAGGCACAGCGAGCACATACTGCGGCGCAGGAACCCGCGCTGGGCGGCCGCGATCCGCAGCGTGATCCCGACCAGGGCGTCGCCCTCGGGGGCCACGAGATAGGCGCGGTCCGGGGCGCCGGCGTCGCGCCAGCCGAGGAAGTCGAGGTCGTCCCACGGCCGGTCGGCCAGGTCGCGGGGCAGTGCGATGCGTTTCGCCTCGCCCTTGGAGCAGTTGACGAAGGACGCGCGGATGTCGGGCTCGCTCAGTGGTCTCACGTCGCCGACGGTACCGATGCCTAATGACCCTAGGCAACTGACTATTGTGGCTAGGGTGAAACGTGTGGGACTCACGGCCGAGCTCGTCACCCGGGCCGCCGCGGACCTCGCCGACGAGGTCGGCCTGGCCGGCGTGACCGTGTCGGCGGTCGCGCGGCACTTCGGGGTCAAGGACGCCAGCCTCTACTCGCACGTGAAGGGGCTGCGGGACCTGCGGCAGCGGATCGCGGTCCTGGCCGCCACGGAGTTCGCCGGCCTCCTCGGCCCGGCGGTCGCCGGGCGGGCCGGCCGGGACGCCCTCGTCGCGTTCGCCGACGCCTACCGCGACTACGCCAGGGCGCACCCGGGGCGGTATGCGGCGATGCAGGAGCCGGTCGGGGAGCCGGTGGCCGCCGGATCCTCGAAGGGCGTCGACCTCACGTACGGGATGCTGCGCGGCTACGGGCTGCGGGAGCCCGACGCGACCGACGCCGTGCGGCTGCTGCGCAGCACGCTGCACGGCTTCGTCGACCTGGAGGCCCGCGGCGGCTTCAACGACCCGCGCGACGTCGAGGTGTCCTGGCGCCGCGCGGTTGCCGCCCTGCACCTCGCGCTGACTCACTGGCGGGAAGCGCTCTCAGCATAAAACCGCAGCTCAAGACGGTATCTGAGAGCGCTCTCTGAAGTTGACCATTGACAATGGTCAGAGGCGTTGCCCAAAATCACCAGGGACCCCAAGAAGCCGCCCACTTCTGATCGGAGTCCCACCCGATGCGCCTTACCCGAGGCCGACCCTGGTTCGCCGGTGCCGCAGCGCTCGCGCTCGTCAGCACCGCGGTCACCTTCCTCGCACTGCAGAGCGCCGACGCGGCAACGCTCGGCTCCGGCAGCTACGCCACCACCCGCCCCGCGGGCCAGGCCCCACCGGCCGGCTGCGGCTCGATCGGCACCAACCCCCGGCAGTGGGTCACCGCCAACGCTCCCACCGGCGCGGTGCCCACCAACGACTGGTGGTCCTCGCTGCTGTTCAAGAAGTTCAACTGCAGCTACTCAGAGCCGCTCAACGCGCACCCGATGGCGTTCAAGCCGGCCAACAACGGGCTCGGCGTCAGCTACACGACCGAGGCCGCCATCTCCGGCACCGCCACCGGCGTGGGGGAGTACCACTACCCGTACACGACGGAGTTCACCCTCGGCGTCTCGGGCCTCAACTCCCCGGACACCAAGGTCGACGGCTGGACCGACTGGACGGTGACGCCCTACTGGTCCGACGGCGCCCGCACCCTGCGCGCCACCATCGGCCACGGCCTGCCGTTCGTCTACGCCCGCACCAGCGGCGGCAACGCGCAGCTCAGCTTCGGCGGCGCGCCCGCCGTGTGGAGCAACAGCGGCGCCCGGATCGGCTTCACCGTCCGCGGCCACGACTACGTCGCCTACGCGCCGACCGGGGCCACCTGGACCGTCAGCGGCAACAACATCACCTCGACCCTGGCGGGCAAGGACTACTACTCGGTGGCGCTGCTGCCGACGACGCCGTCCACCTCCGCCGCCGACCGGACCGCCCTGGCCAACACGTACGGCACGTACGCGCACAACCACGTGACCGGCACCAAGGTCAGCTGGGCGTACAACGCCGGCACCAGCACGGTCAACGCGACCTACGCGTTCACCACCACGGCCCGCGAGGGCAGCGGCAGCGGCACCGTCGTGTCGCTCTACCCGCACCAGTGGAAGAACCTCACCGGCGCCACCCCGATCGCGCAGACCTACGTCTCCGCGCGGGGACCGATGAAGAACCTCACCGGCGTCTCGTCGTTCACCACCGGCACGAAGTACCAGGGTGTCCTGCCGGAGATCCCCGCGGTCGCCGACAGCAGCGGCGCCGACCTGGCCACCCTCACCGGGTACCTCGACCAGGCCGCGTCCGGTGACCCCCTGGCCGGCTTCGGCGACGACACCTACTGGACCGGCAAGGGCCTCGGCCGCGCCGCGCGCCTGGCGGAGATCGCCGACCAGCTCGGCCGCACGACGCAGCGCGACAACCTGCTCAACGCGATCCGGACCCGGCTCACCAACTGGTTCACCGCCAGCCCCGGCGAGGCGACCCGGCTGTTCGTCTACGACGCCAACTGGGGCACCCTGATCGGCTACCCGGCGTCGTACGGCTCGGACAGCGAGCTCAACGACCACCACTTCCACTACGGGTACTACATCGCCGCGGCCGCGACCCTGGCGAAGTTCGACTCGGCGTGGGCCGCCAGCAACGCCTACGGCAGCATGGTCAACCTGCTCATCCGCGACGCCAACAACCCCGACCGCAACGACACGATGTTCCCGTTCATGCGGGACTTCGACATCTACGCCGGTCACGACTGGGCCTCCGGGCACGGTGCCTTCGGCGCCGGCAACAACCAGGAGTCCTCGTCGGAGGGCATGAACTTCGCCAACGCCCTCATCCAGTGGGGCCAGGCGACCGGCAACACCGCGGTCCGCGACGCCGGCCTGTACATCTACACCACCCAGGCGCAGGCGATCCAGGAGTACTGGTTCGACTCGTCCAACCAGAACTTCCCGACGACGTTCGCGCACAACACGGTCGGCATGGTCTGGGGCGACGGCGGCGCGTACGCCACCTGGTTCTCCGCCGAGCCGGAGATGATCCAGGGCATCAACATGCTGCCGATCACCGGTGGCTCGCTGTACATGGGCTACAAGCCGGCCTACAACAGCGTCAACTGGAACGAGATGGTCACCAACAACGGCGGCCCGCCGACCGTCTGGCAGGACGTCCTGTGGTCCTTCCAGGGCCTCGGCAACGGCGACACCGCCCTGGCCAACTTCCGCAACAACTCCGGCTACACCCCGGAGGAGGGCGAGAGCAAGGCGCACACGTTCCACTGGCTGCGCAACCTCGCCGCGCTCGGCACGGTCGACACGTCGGTCACCGCGAACACCCCGCTGTACGCGGTGTTCACCAAGAACGGCGCGAAGACCTACGTGGCGTCCAACCTGACGGGCTCGCCGCTCACCGTGACGTTCTCCGACGGCCGGACGCTGACCGTGCCCGCCGGCAAGACCGCCACGACCGGCGCGTACACCTGGGTCGGCGGCGGCGGGACCAGCAACCCGCCGACGTCACAGCCGCCGACGTCGAACCCGCCGTCGTCGCAGCCGCCCTCGTCGCAGCCCCCGTCGTCGCAGCCCCCGGTCGGCTCGAACCTGTTCTACCTGCGCAGCGGACCGGCGCTCAACACGACCGCCGGGACGGCCGCGGGCACCCAGACGGTCAGCGCCGCCAACGGCAACTGGGACGGCACGCCGCACAACCCGGTCACCTACACCAAGTGCGGCATCACCGGCAGCACGAACGGCAACGCGACGGCGTTCACGCTGCACGTCGACGCCGGGAACACCGTCGGTCAGGGCCTCCAGGCCCGGGTGTCGTACGACCTCACCAACAACGGCAGCTACGAGCGAGTGGAGACGTACCGGTACTTCGCCACCGACCCGGTGCCGGGGACCGAGGCGTACACGCAGGCGGTGGGTCTGTCCTCCTCCACCGGCAGCCTCGGTGCGATGAGCAACGGCTGTGTCCGCCTGGAGGTCTGGAACGCCATCGGCAACGCGGCCACCACCGTGCGCATCGACGCGTCCGCCGCCAACGGCAACCAGTCGACGCTGCGGATCCCGTACAACGTCTGACGCAGCTGTGAGGAAGGGCGGGTCTCCGGTGCTCCGGAGGCCCGCCCGTCGTTTCCGGTGCGTGTGCGGTGAACCGCTCGCGCACGAGTCAGTGCCGGCCCGCCATATTCTCAGGCTGACCGGCACCGCTGCTGGGTGTGTCGTTTACGAGGCGGCGATCGCCGGGCCGTCCTGGACCACGGTCGCCTGGGCGAACGCGGAGTCCAGCTGCGCGCGCAGCGTGTCGAGCTGGTGGAACTCGCCGGCGCTGTAGGACTCGGAGCCCTCGGCGGCGAAGACGTGGTCCGTCTCGGCGGCGCTGTGGTCGTACGAGGTGAACTCCGACTCCTCGTAGTGCGCGCCGCTCGGGTCCGTGTACTCGACGTGGCGGCCCTGGTCGAAGGACGTCGACTCGGCGGACGCGTGGTCCTGCTCGTAGACGCCGAACTGCGACTGGTAGTCCTGCTCGCTCGCGTCGACCTGGTGCAGCTGCTCGACCTCGGCGTGCTCCTGGCCGGTCTCGATCTCGCCGTACTCGCTCATGTTCGTGGCCCCTTGTATGTGTGTGGTTCGCGGTGTGTTCCTTGCGATGCACAGAACATTACGGAGCCGTTGACCTGCCCGAATCCCGGATACGTGCCACCGCGTCGGGTCGCTGCTCACCGGGGCTGAGGGCGGCCAGGACGGTGCCGAGCTTCTCCCGCAGCGTCGGGTCGAGGTGCAGCAGCACGTACAGCAGCGCCCACGCCAGCCCGACCACCTTCGCCCAGTCGTGCACCGTCCCGGAGAACTTGAGCCACGGCTGCGCCATGTACACGGCGACCAGCGGCAGCCCCGCGAACAGGGCCATGCGCAGGACCGCCACCGCGACCGCACGGCGGCTGCGCCGCAGCGGGGCCGGCACCGCGACCGCCGCGGCCCGCCGCAACCGGCCCAGCTCCCCGGTGGCGAGGGCCCCCGCGTTGTGCCGCAGCACCTCCTCCACCCGCCGCCACGCGTCGGCCGACGAGGGCGCGGCGACCAGGAACTTCAACTGCCGCACCGCCCGCGCCGCCCCCTGCCCGCCCTCGGCGAGCCGCCGGTGCGTGTCGGCGTCGACGAGGCCGAACACCGCGGGCAGGTCGTCCTCGACCGCGGACGCGATCCGCTCCAGCCGCTCCAGCCAGAACCGCCGCCACCGCAGCTCGTTGCGCCGCCCGACCTGCCGCAGCTCGCCGAGGAGGGCGAGGGTCTCGGTGAGCGCGACGGCCCGCGGCTCGGCCCGTCTCGCCCGCCGGATCGCCCAGGCCCGCGCGACCCGGCCGAGGACGGCGGCGAGGATCTGGGCGGCGACGACGAGCAGGACGATGACCGGGATATGGCCGGCGACCGCCGGCGACGTGGGGCCGGCCGCGACGAGCGAGAGACCGGCGAGCAGCGGCACCGCCGCGACGGCGACGACGGTGACGCGTCTCCAGTACAGGGTCCGCGTCGTCCGGTCGAGCACCTGACGGTCGACGACCGCCCGCATGGCCGCGGTGGCCGACGGGACGGTGGCGTCCAGTGTGGACAGCAGCGGCAGCGCGTCGGCCTGCCAGGACGCCAGTGCCGCACGATCGGCGTCCCGCATCCGCCGCCGGATCATCCACAGTGGACCGCCGGTGACCCACCAGAGCAGCCGGCGCCGGCCGCGCTGCCAGGTGGACGCGGTCGGGCCCGCGCCGATCGCGTCCAGCGCGAGCGCCGGGAGCCGGTGCCGTTCGTAGAGGTACGACCGTGGCTCCCGGACGCAGGGCGCGGCGAGGACGGCCGCCGGCTGCGCCCCGATAAGGTCGAGCGCCTCCCTCGTGCGGCCCAGCCAGTGCAGCGTCATGATCTGCTCGGTGACCCCGTCGACGTCGTTCGGGTCCGTCGCGGTCAGCTCGCCGGCCCGGGCGAGGGCCTCCTCCTCCCGGCCGGCCCGGGACAACCGGCCCCACAGCTCCTTGAGGATCTGCGGATCCCCGTCGCCGGTGGCCGCGGTGAGGACGTCAAGCGCGGCCTGCTCGTCGCCCTGCTCGTCGGCGCGGCGGGCGCGGTGCAGGGTGCCGGCCGCGCGGGCGGTGGCGTCCATGAGGTCCGCGGCGGGCCCGGTCGCGAGCGCGCCGAGCAGGTCCTCGACGGGCAGCGGAGGCCAGGCGGCCATCGTCCGCTGGTCCGGCCGCCCGGCGGCGTCGTGGGCCGCCGCCACGACGCGGCGCAGGGGGAGGGCGCGGGCGGTCTCCGCGGGGAGGCCTTCGACGAACCGGACCGCCTCGGGCAGGCGGTGCATCCGGATCAGCAGCGTGCCCTGCCGGACCAGCGCGGCGACCGGGCTCGGGTCGACGGTGATCCGCCGGTACAGCGCCAGGGCCGGAGCGAGACGGTCGAGCTGCTCGGCGACCCGGGCGGCCCGGCGCAGCAGCAGCGGATGGGTGGAGTCACGGCGCAGCGCGTCGGCGAGGACCGCGGCGGCCTCGGCGGGGCGGCCGGCGTCCAGGTGCCCGGTCGAGGCACGGCAGGCGGCGAGCGCGTCGCGGTCCTGGTCGGTGCCGTTGACGATCCGGGTGAGCAGCGCCAGCATGTCGACGGGGGTCCGGCTGGTGGGCCCGGCCGCCTCGACGAGACGGGTGAGGATCCGGTCCTCCTCGCGCCGGCGGCCCGCGCGCAGGAACGGCAGCGGCCCGCCGGTGCGCCACCACAGCGCCCGCCGGCCGGCCGGGTCGGTCTCCACGGCGAGGACGGGCAGGCCCATGTCCGCGTACGTGCCGGCGCGCAGGGCCCGGTGCGGGGTGGTGCCGAGCACGGCGAGCGCCTCGACGAACCGGCCGTGCTCCCGCAGCGAGACGTTACGGACGGTGATCACCGCCTCGTCGTCGGGGGCGGTGCGGTGAGCCTCGGCGAGTAGGGCGAGCGCGCAGCCGTCCCAGCCGACCGCGAACTGCGCCTCGGCGAGCGCGCGCAGCAGATCGGCGTCCGAAGGGCCCGTGATCAGGGCCTCCGCCAGGAGAAGGGCGGCATCGGCGTGATCGCCTGCCGCAGCGCAGAGCTCCGCCGCTTCGAGGACCGCCGACGGTCCAGTGCTCGACATGGCCGTAAGCATCGAGGGTCGCACGTGTCTCGCGCGAGCGGTTCACCTGAAGTATCGAAATATCCGACCATTCGGTGAATGTTTCACGGCCCTCCAGCGTCGATGCACGGTCCCGCCGCCGGTTCGTTGCCACGGGACGGTCACACCCCGTGCAATCCAGGTCGGTAGATGTCCTTCAGGAGTGAGGTTCGATGAATCGACGACGAAGACTGGCGCTGTGGCTCGTTGCGGCGACCGTCGGAGCGGGCACGGTGGTCATCGCGGCGGACCCGGCGGCCGCCCACGGCGCGATGATGGTGCCCGGCAGCCGGACGTATCTGTGCTGGAAGGACGGCCTCACGGCCACCGGCGCGATCCAGCCGAAGAACCCGGCGTGCGCCGCCGCGGTCGCGCAGAGCGGGCCGAACTCGCTCTACAACTGGTTCGCGATGCTGCGCTCCGACGGCGCCGGGCGGACGTCCGGTTTCATCCCGGACGGGAAGCTCTGCAGCGGCGGCGCGACCGTCTACGACTTCTCCGGATTCGACCTGAACCGGTCCGACTGGCCGGTAACCCACCTCACGTCAGGCTCCACAATGGAGTTCGACTACAGTAACTGGGCTGCGCACCCGGGCACGTTCTCGTTGTACGTGACGAAGGACGGCTTCAACCCGACCAGCCAGTTCAAGTGGTCGGACCTGGAGTCCACGCCGTTCCTGCAGGCGACGAACCCGCCGCAGGTCGGCTCGCCCGGCACCAACGACGGGCACTACTACTGGACCGGGCGCCTGCCGTCGGGCAAGTCGGGCCGGCACATCATCTACTCGGTGTGGTCCCGCTCGGACAGCACCGAGACGTTCTACGGCTGCTCCGACGTCATGTTCGACGGCGGCAACGGCGAGGTGACCGGCGTCGGCACCACCGGCCCCGGCCCGTCCACCTCGGCGTCGGTGACCCCGTCCGCGTCGCAGTCGTCGAGCCCGAAGCCGCCGACCGGAAACGCGGGCTGCACCGCCACGTACCAGATCACCAACAGCTGGCAGGGCGGCTTCCAGGCCGAGGTGAAGGTCGCCAACCCCGGCACCGCGGCGGTCAACGGCTGGCGCGTCGGGTGGAGCTGGCCGGGCGGCCAGCAGGTGAACCAGGGCTGGAACGCGGTGCTGACGCAGAGCGGCGCCGCGGTCACCGCGGTCAACGCGACCTGGAACGGCACGATCCCGCCGGCCGGCAGCACCACCTTCGGCCTCCTGGCCAACGGGGCCGGCGTGACGCCGCAGCTCTCTTGCGCCGCCGACGGGCAGTCCCCGCCGCCGTCATCGCCGCCGCCGTCATCGGCGTCGGCCTCGCCGTCCGGCGGCACGTCCTCGGGCCCGCCGCCCGCGGGCTGCACGGGCGCGGCCTTCTGCGACGGCTTCGAGAGCCAGACCAGCGGCGGGGTGTCCGGCGCGTGGACCGTCTCCAACGCCAACTGCTCCGGCACCGGCACGGCCACAGTGGACAGCGCCGTCGCGCACAGCGGCGGGAAGTCCGTCCGCATCGACGGCAAGGCGGGCTACTGCAACCACGTCTACGTGAAGCCCACCAAGGACCTCAGCGGTCTGGGTTCCGTCTGGTACGGACGGATGTACGTCCGTCACTCGACGGCCCTGCCGGCGGCGCACGTCGCGTTCGCGGCGCTGAAGGACAACGCGGACGGCAAGGACCTGCGCCTCGGCGGGCAGAACAGCGCCCTGCAGTGGAACCGTGAGTCCGACGACGCGACCCTGCCGGCGCAGAGCCCGGCCGGCGTCGCGCAGAGCCGCCCGCTGCCGACCAACCAGTGGAACTGCGTGGAGTTCATGGTGGACGGCCGCGGGCTGCTCTCGACGTGGCTCAACGGCACCGCCGTGCCGGGCCTGCAGGCCGACGGGGTGGCGACCGCCGACATCGACCAGCAGTGGATGTCGCGGGTGTGGCAGCCGCGGCCGGCGGACCTGCGGCTGGGCTGGGAGAGCTACGGCGTCGGCGACGACACCCTCTGGTTCGACGACGTGGCCGTCGGCGCGTCCAGGATCGGCTGCCTGAGCTCATAACTGGGCCGCAGCGCCGACGGGGCACCGGGGCGCCCGAAGAACCAGCCCTGACCGTGATGGACACCGAGGCCGGCGAGCGCGAGCCGGTCGGCCTCGGTCTCCACCCCCTCCGCGACGACCGTGGCACCGCACGCCCCGGCCAGGTCCACGAGCGACCTCGTGAGGACGCGCAGCACGTGGTCGGTGCCGACGCCGGTCACGATGCTGCGGTCGAGCTTGATGACGTCCGGCTGGGTCAGCACGATGTGCCGCAGCGAGGAGAACCCGGCGCCGACGTCGTCGACCGCCAGCCGCATCCCGCCGCCGCGCAGCGGCGCCAGCACCCCCTGCAGCCGGTCGTAGTCCTCGACCCGCTGGTGCTCCGACAGCTCCAGCACGATCCGGTCCAGCGGCAGGCCGCCCAGCAGGTCCAGGCACTCCCGCGTGAGCAGCGTCGATGGCGAGATGTTCATGGCGATGTACCCGCCGACGCGCGGCAGATGCTCCGCCGCCTTCCGCAGGGCGAGGATCTCCAGATGGTCGCCGACGCCGATCTCGTGCGCCTCGGCGAAGCACACGTCCGGCGCCCGGTCCCACTCCCGCGGGAACCGGCTCAACGCCTCCGCCCCGATCCGCCGTCCGGACGCCATGTCGACGATCGGCTGCAGCACGACGCGCGGCCCGCCGGCGTCGATGACCGGGACGATCCGGTCGCCGATCCGCGCGTGCAGCTCCCGCCGGCGGAAGTCCGGCTCGACGATCAGCGCGGCGGCCTGCGACAGCACCTCCATCAGCGCCTTGTCGCGCTGGCTGAGCTCCTTGTCGGCGCCGAACCCGGCGGCGCAGAACGTGCCGTAGACGGTGCCGTCGCTGAGCACCACCGGCACCGACACGTAGCTGCGGATGCGCGGCATCCTCGCCGCGGGCAGCCGCATCGCCGCCGGGAAGCGCGTGACGTCCGGGATCACCGCGGGCAGTTCGCCGTCCATGATGGACTGGCAGAACGAGCCGGCCCGCGGGCGCTTCGTGCCGTCGCGGAAGAGCATCGGCAGCGCCGACTCCACGACCTCCAGGTGCTGGGTCGTCTCGTCCAGCCGGGTCATGAACGCCAGGCTCAGCCCGAGCGCCCCACGGGCGGTCTTGAGCAGCTCGGCGATCTGCCGGGCGGACTCGGTGCGGGCACGTGCCATGCCCTGCAACGTCGGCGGCGCCGGCCGTCTCCTGAGTGCTTTTGTGGTGCAGCGCACGGTGCGGGTTGGTGACAGTGCGTCGATCGCTTTCCTGACGCCGTGTGCTGAACCGGATCCCTACCGTCTTGCCCGACACCACATAGATGAGGGACACCATGGGACTTTTCAAGCAGTTCAAAGATATGCGCAACGTCGTCGCCGCCGCCCCGGACATGATCGCCCAGGCCCAGCAGACCAGCGCCGCCGCGCAGGCCTACTCCGCGCAGCAGCAGGCTGCGTACGGGATGCAGAATTACGCGACGGGTGGGGCCGCCGCGATGGGGCTCGCCGCCGACGACCCGCGGCTCGCCCCGATCGCGGGCGTGGACCTCACCATGTACGCGCGGATCTCCAAGGCCGCGTCGCAGGAAGGCCTCAACGCCGACGGCCTGCTGCTGAAGGCGCAGTCCTTCGGCGTGCCCGCCGCCGCGTGGACCGAGGCCGCGTCCGGCTGGCCGGCCCGCATGCGCGGCGACACGCAGCTCGCGGTGCACTACGGCAACCTGTTCGGTCAGGTCTGACCCCGGATGGGTCTCTTCGGTGACCTCCGCCGGCTGAACCAGCAGGCACGGGCGATCGACGCCACCCACGACCCGGCGGCGCAGCTGCGCTCCGGCATGGCGCAGATGCGGCAGGCACAGCTCAGCATGCAGGCGCAGACCGCCGATCTGGAGCTGGAGCGGACCGGTGCACCCGGCGCGGCGACGATCATCGGGCTGGTGGACACCGGCACGCGGATCAACATGGTGCCGCTGGTGCGCCTGAACCTGCTGGTCGAGCACGACGGGAAGCCGCCCTATCCGGTCACCGTCGAGTCGATGCTGCCGCTGCACGCTTCGGCGCAGGCGGGGATCGGGCAGCGGGTGTCGGTCAAGGTCGACCCGTTCCGCGCGGACCGGGTGCTGGTCCGGTGGGGTCTGCCCGTCTGACGCTCCATTACGCGACAGTGGGTGGGATCGGTCACCGATCCCACCCACTGCCTGTTGCCCGTTCTTACGCCCGCCACGTTGTCGGCGCCGGCTGCTTTGCCAGTGCTTCCGTTGTCGGCGCTGCTTTGCCGGCGCTGCTTTGCCAGCGCTGCTTTGCCAGCGCTTTTTATCAGCGCTTTTGTCGGCGCCCCTTTTGTCAGCGTCCGCTGCGGCGGCCGACTCTGGTCTGGGACGAGAACGCCGCGGCGCCGGTCGGTCTGCCGGTCGACGCCGCGCCCGCCGGCCTGGCGGTGGACGCCGTGCCGGTCGCCTTCGCCGTGCCCCCGCCGGTGGTCCCGGCGCCGGTCGTCGAGGACGACTGACGCTGACCTTCCCGCTGGTTGGACGGCCGGCGCCCGCGACGGCGTCCACCACCGCCGGCCTCACCGGTTTCGCTCGTGGCCTGGCGCGCCGTGCCGTGATCCGCGGCGCGCCTCGTGGTGCCCTGCTCCGCGGCACGCCTTGTGGTGCCCTGCTCCGCGGTGCGCTTCGTGGTGCCCTGCTCCGCGGCGCGTCGTGGGGTGCTCTGGTCCGCGGCGCGTCTGGTGCCCGCCTGCTGGCCGCCGCGGGCGCTCCGGGCTTCCCCGGTCGCCGTGGTGCCGCGGGTGGCTCCCGTCGCCGACGCGGGGCCGCGGCGGGACGAGGTGTCCTGTGCCGCCGCCGTGCCGCGGCCGCCGGTGCTCGTGACGTGCTCCGCGCTCACCCCGGCACCGCCGCGGCGGCGGCCGGAGCGGCGTCCCGCGGTGCGCGGCGCGTCGGTGTCGTCGTCGGCCCTGGCCCGGCCCCGGCCCTGCTGGCGGGGGACGGCCACCGGCTCGGCGGGCGGCTCGTGGAACGTGCGCTCGCCCGGGGCCAGCTCCGTCAGCAGCGAGTCGCCTGGCCGCGTCCGGGTGATCGTCGGCTTGATCCCGGCCTCGCGGGCCAGCTGCCGCACGTCGCCGGTCTGCTTGTCGGTCATCAGCGTGACCACGGTGCCACTGGCGCCGGCCCGGGCGGTGCGGCCCGAGCGGTGCAGATACGCCTTGTGCTCCGCCGGCGGGTCGGCGTGGATGACCAGCGCCACGTCGTCGACGTGGATGCCGCGGGCGGCGATGTCGGTCGCGACCAGCGTGCGGGCACTGCCGTCGGAGAACGCGGTCAGGTTCCGGTCACGCGCGTTCTGCGCCAGGTTGCCGTGCAGTTCGACGGCCGGCACACCAGCGGCGACCAACTTGCGGGCAAGCGTCTTCGCGCCCCGCTTGGTGCGGGTGAACACGACGGTGCGTCCCGGCGCCGCGGTCAGCTCGACCAGCACGGGGAAACGGTCCTCGTCCCGCAGGTGCAGCACGTGGTGGGTCATGTCGACCGGCGGCGCGGAGACCGGGTCGACACTGTGCGTCACCGGGTCGGTCAGGAACCGGCGGACGAGCACGTCGACACCCGCGTCGAGCGTCGCGGAGAACAGCAGCCGCTGCGCGTCGGCGGGCGTCGCGTCGAGCAGCCGGCGGACCACCGGCAGGAAGCCCAGGTCGGCCATGTGGTCGGCCTCGTCCAGGACCGTGACCTCGATGTCGTCGAGGCGGGCGTGACCGGACCGGACGTGGTCGTCGAGCCGGCCGGGGCAGGCGACGAGCACGTCGACACCGGCACGCAGGGCGGCGATCTGCGGGTTGGCCCCGACGCCACCGAACACGACCTGGGTGCGCAGCGACAGCGCCTGCGCCAGCGGGGCCATCGCGGCCTCGACCTGCGTCGCGAGCTCACGGGTCGGCACCAGCACCAGCGCCCGCGGCCGGCCGGGACGGCGCGGGTTGGTCGCCCGGCTCGCGGCGAGCCGGATCAGCACCGGCAGCACGAACGCATACGTCTTGCCGGAGCCGGTGCGGCCCCGACCGAGCACGTCACGGCCGGCGATCGCATCGGGCAGCGTGGCCGTCTGGATCGGGAACGGCTCGGACACGCCGTTGGCGGCGAGCACCGCGACGAGCGGCGCGGGCACGCCGAGATCGGCGAAGGTCGCCGGCGAAGAGGAAGGGATGAGGCGGCGGACCGCCATGAAGTCTCCGAACGTCTGAGGGGTCGTCCTGCCCGGCGCTGACGGTGGTGGTCGCGGCGCGGGGGTCGACGGTGCGGACCCATCGTACCCGAGGCGATCACCTGGTTTGCCGCTCGCACGGTTCGGGTAGCCGGGCCCCTATGGCAGGCATCGATGTTCGCGCCGCGGACGCCTACGCGCGCAAGGCCCCCGATGAGCGTCCGCTGCGCGGCTACGCGGCGGTCATGGCCGTCTTCGGCGCCGCCGTCGCCGCGGCCGCGGGTGTTGCCAAACTCACCGGAAAGGGGCTCCCGGAGCGCCCCGCGGCGGCGGACGTGGCGCTGCTCGCCGTGTCCACCCACAAGCTGTCCAGGCTCATCACCAAGGACACGATCACCAGCCCGCTGCGCGCCCCCGTCACCCAGTTCGAGAGCGCCGCAGGCTCCGCGGAGGTCAACGAGAGCCCCCGCGGCCACGGCGTCCAGCACGCCCTCGGAGAGCTGCTGACCTGCCCCTTCTGCACCGCGGTCTGGGTCGCGTCGGGCCTCGGCGCCGGCCTCGTGTTCGCCCCGCGGCTGACCCGCTTCGGCATGGGCGTTGCGACCGCGATCGCCGGCGCCGACTTCCTGCACCTGGCCTACGCCGCGGCCAAGAAGGCCGCCGCCTAGCCCTACTGCTGCTTCGTGCTGTCCCCGGCACCCGTGTGCTGCTGCGCGGCGTCGACGGCCTTCTCGATGTGCTCCGTGTGCTTGCCGCCGGTCTTGTCGTCGACGATGTCGCCGACCTTCTCCAACGCCGCGTCGACCTTGTCGTCGTGCTGGTCCGCGAGGTCCTTCACCCGGTCGAAGAAGCTCATTGTTCGTCCTCCTTGTCCGTTTCCGCGCTGTGGTGCCGCGCGGTGGTCCGCGCTTGCCACCTTGCCACGATCATGCCCGACTCTTCGCCGCGGGTCACCCGACCGGTGGGGTCCCCACTCCTTGGGGCAACACTCCTAAGCCCACCTGACCTCACCCTGCCCGGCGCGACTTCCGCTTGCCTTGCCTGGTGTGGCCTGGGTCTGGCGTGGTCTGGGGTCTGACGTGGCCAATTCTGGCGTGGAAGGGGCTGGCCGGGCGTGCCTTACCTGGTCTGGTCCGATGCGGCGTCACCTGGCCCTGGTCTGGAGTCACCTGGCCTTGAGCCCGGTCTGCCGGTCTGCCGGTCTACCGGTCCTGCCGGTCCTGCCCGGTCCTGCCCGGTCTACCGGCCCTGCCCGGTGCTGCTTGGCGCGCCTCGGACCGTGCCGACACATGCAGCGAGCCTGTCAGCGGCGTCCCGCCTCACTCAGCACAGCGCGCCGCCCGGCCTGACCCTCTTTGCCCGGCCCCGCCCTACGAGCGGATGTCGCTGGCGGAACGTCCTGGCGGCTCCGGGTTGGTCATCCACGGTCGCAGCGCAACGCTTGTCGCCTCCTCAACCGCCGATCGCAGCTCCTTCGGGTCGTGGTGCGCAGGCATGTCCTCCATCACCACCTGCACCGCCCCGGTCACGGCGCCGACGAACGCCCCGACCAGCGCGCCGGCCTTGACCCGGTCCAGCTGCTCCGGGAACGCCTCAGCCAGGTGCGCCGCGATCTGCTGCTGCGCGTCCAGCTGGATCTGCAGCGCCCGCCCCCGCACCGCCGGCACCTCCCGGATCAGCCGCAGCCGCAACGCCGCCAAGCGATCGGTCAGGTCGTCGCTTTCGGCGCCGGTCAGATGCAGGGCGCGGACCAGCACCTCGACTGGGGTGTCCTGGGGATCACGGGCCGCGATCGCGTCGACGGTCGCCTGCACCCGGTAGTCGCTCTCGGGGAACAGCAACTCCTCCTTGCTGGCGAAATAGCTGAAGAACGTGCGTGTGCCGATGTCCGCCGCCGCGGCGATGTCAGCGACCGTCGTGCGCTCATAGCCGTCCCGCTCGAACAGCTCCGTCGCGGCATCGACGAGCGACTGCCGGATGCGGGCGCGTTTGCGGTCACGGAGGCTCATGCGGCCATCGTACCGCACCCAGTGTCGACTTGCACTCATTGCATTTTCGCACTGGATGCAGTTATCGTCTCGGGCATGACTCCTCCCACGGTCCTCATCTCCGGCGCCGGCGTGGCCGGGCCGACCCTCGCGCACTTCCTGGCCCGCCACGGGTTCCGCCCCACGGTCGTTGAGCGCGCGGGTGCACCGCGCTCCAGCGGCAACCCTGTCGACGTGCGCGGCCCGGCCCTGCCCGTCGCCGAGGAGCTGGGCATCATGCCCCAGCTGCGCGCCGCCGCCACCCACGCCACGTCGATGCTCGTCATCGACGCCAAGGGCCGCCCGTCCGGCCGCGTGCCGATGCCGACCGCACAGAGCGCGGCGGGCAACCGCGAGGTCGAGCTGCCCCGAGGCGACCTGGCCGCGATCCTGCAGGAGGCCGCCCGCGGTGACGCCGAGCTGCTGTGGGACGACACCATCACCTCGGTGACCCAGGACGGCGGCGGCGTCGACGTCGTGTTCGAGCGCGCAGCTCCACGCCGTTTCGACCTCCTCGTCGGCGCCGACGGCCTGCACTCCGCGGTCCGTCGGCTCGTCTTCGGTCCTGAGCAGGAGTTCGTGCGGCACATGGGCGTCTGGGTGGCCACGATGCCGCTGGACGGCCCGGCCGAATATCCCCACGACGTCCTCATGCACAACACGCCCGGCAAGCTGGTGTCGATCCACCCGTCGACAGGCAGGGCGATGGTCGCGTTCATCTTCCGCGGCCCGATGGTCGAGGGCTTCGACCACCGCGACACGGCCCAGCACAAGCGCATCGTCACGGACGCCTATGCGGGTGGCGGCTGGCGGGTCCCGGAGCTGCTCGCCCGGCTGCGGACCACACCCGACCTGTATTTCGACTCCGTCAGCCAGGTCCGCCTGCCGTCCTGGTCGCGTGGCCGGGTGACGCTGCTCGGCGACGCGGCGTCATGCGTGTCCCTGTTCGGCGACGGCTCCAGCCTGGCCATGGCCGGCGCGCACACCCTGGCCACCGCCCTGGCGGCAAACCCGTCCGACCATGCTGCGGCCTTCATGGCGTACGAGTCGTCCCACCGCACCCGCACGGACGCCAAGCAGCGTTCCGCCGGCCTCGCCACGACGATGCTGATCCCGAAGACGCGCCTCGGCATCGCCACCCGCAACGTCGCCGCCCGCGTCCTCCTCTCGCACGCATGACGCCCGGCGAGCACCCTGACGCCCGCCTGCCGGGTCGCTGACGGACGTGACGGAGCCGCCGCTGAGGCCGGGCGGTCCGGCAAACGATGCGCTGGCCGGCGACGACGCTCTGGCGGTTGCTGGCCGGCCTGGTGAGAGACGAGGAGGTGTCAGGTGCGCGTCGCGGCGATGGTGTCGGCGGCGGCGAGCATCTGGGCGGCCAGGGGCTGGAGGCCGACCTGGGCGAGGACGAGGCCGGTCGAGACACGCTCGATGACGCCCCACTCCCAGATCGCTGTCTCGTCGAGGCCCGTGCGGGCCGCGAGCCAGCGTGACCGGTCACGGGGGTCGGCGGCCATGAGTTCGACCGGGTCCTCGCGCATGATGACGCCGAGGTCGTATTCCGCTTCCGCGAGCAGTCCGTCGGGGTCGACGAGGCGGAAGCCGTCGGCGGCGCGCAGCGTGTTCCACTCGTGGACGTCGCCGTGGACGAGGACGGCGCGTTCGTCGTCGTGGGCGGAGGTCCGGCGTTCGGCGCAGGCGAGGGCGTGCGCGACGGTCCGCTCGGCGCACGGCCGGTCCAGCCGCTCCCACAGATCTGTGACGAAGGCGGCGAGCCACTTGCCCTTCGCCGCCCCCGTCGGCAGTCCGGCGTCCGGCGCGGGCCGCCACACCCGGCTTGCCACGTCGCACAGGATCTCGTGCCGGCGAGTGATGGGCAGGCCCAGTTCGAACAGGCTCGGGCCGAGCTTCTCCAGCAGCAGCGCATCCCTCGCCACGTCGTGCCGAAGCAGCCGCGCACAACCGTCGCCGCCGGCGAGCCGCAGGACCGTGATCTCGTTCGCGGTCGCGTCGCCCGCGCGCGGCACGATCAGCTTCAGCACCGCCGGGGTGCCGTCGGCCATGGTCACGTCGGCGACGAAGGCCTCGGTGGCGTCGCTGTACACCCGCCCGACGCGCACCGCCCAGTCCTCTTCGATCCCGGCGACGAGCTCAGGCAGTCGGCGCAGCCAGTCGTGCGCACCTGCGGCCTCGGCCTTCGCCCGCACCGTCGCCGGCAGCGCCGCGTCGACCGTCGCGACGACCCGATCGACCACGTCCGCCGCAGGTCCCGCAGCGCCCGCCGCGTTCGAGGCACCGGCCGTGCCCGCGCAGCTCGTGGTGCTCACGGCGCCGGTCGTGCCAGTGGCGTCCGTCGCGTTCACTGCGCCGGTCGTGCTCGCGCCGCTCGTGTTGCCAGTGACGCCGGCCCTGTCCGTGACGCCGGCCCTGTCCGTGACGCCGGTCGTGTCCGTGGCGCCGGTCGTGTCCGCGCCGCTCGTGGTGATTGTGGCGCCGGTCGTGTCCGCGCCGCTCGTGGTGATTGCGGCGCCGGTCGTGCCTGTGGCGATCGTCGTGTTCGAGGCGGCTGCCCCGCTGATGCGGTCAGGCTCGGCCGGGCTGCTCATGCTGCGTGCTCCGTTCGATGTGCCCGTGCCACCGGCGCCGCCTGTGTTGCTGGAGGCGGGCTCGTGTGCGGTCGGCGGGTTCGCAGGGGCGCTGCCGGCCGGTTGCCGAATCCAAGGCCGGCGGGAGTGGACGGCACCGAGGGCGGCTCAGAGCGAGAGGGATCCGTCCGGATCGGAGGTGTGTCCACCAGCTGGAGCCTGCCCGGCGGTCTGGTCGCTGACAACTGCTTTAGGGCCTGTCGAACGGCGGCAAACGGTCGCCGGCGTGGGTCGAGGGCAGGAGGGCCGGTCAGACCGTGGCGCGCAGGACGAAGCCGCCGCCGTCGCGGTTGCCGATGGTCAGGGTGCCGCCGGCGGAGTCGACGCGTTCGCGGAGGCCCGCCAGACCGTGGCCGGCGGCGTCCGGGTCGGCAGAGCCGGCGGCAGGGGGCCGGCCCGTGGACGATTCGCCGGCGGAAGTCGAGACTGCGTCCCGGTGACCGGCCGGGACGTCACCAAAACTGCCAAGGCGACCAGACTTGCCAGAGCCACCAGGACTGTCAGAGCCGCCAGAACTGTCAGGGCGACCAGGACTGTCAGGGCGACCAGGACTGTCAGGGCCGCCAGGACCGCCAGAGCGACCAGAGCGACCAGAGCGACCAGAGCGACCAGAGCGACCAGGGCTGCCAGAGCCGCCAAGGCTGGCAGAGCGACCGGCTGGGCCACGGCCGTCGTCGCTGATCTCGACGGCGTTGTGTTCGAGGCGGATCCAGCAGTGCTTCGCTTCGCTGTGGCGGATCACGTTGGTGACGCCCTCGCGGACGACCCAGGCGAAGAGCTGCTGCCGGGCGGGGTCGGCGGCCTCGGCGGTGAGCGGCACCTCGGCCTCGATGCCGGCGGCGTCCAGGGCGCTGCGGGCGGAGGCGAGCTCGGCAGCCAGGGACATGTCGCGGTAGCCGGAGACGGCGGCGCGGACGTCGACGAGGGCCTCGCGGACCAGGCGCTGGATGTCGGCGAGCTCCGCCTCGGCGCGGTCCGGGGCGAGGCGGACCAGGCGGGCGGCGAGCTCGCTCTTCACGGACACGACGGTGAGGGAGTGGCCGAGGAGGTCGTGGAGGTCGCGGGCGAAGCGGTTGCGTTCGGCGGCGACGGCCAGCTGGGTGATCTCCTCGCGGGCCTCGGCGAGCTGGGCGTTGCGCTGGAAGACGCGGATCACGCCCCAGACGGCGAGGGCGGCGACGAGGACGGCGAAGGTGAGGTCGATGCCGCCGTCCCAGCCGGGCACGAGCTTCGGCAGGGCGGCGGCCGTCGCGGCGGCGAGGAGCACCACGGTCCAGGCGAGCCGCGGGCCGAGGGTGAAGATGGCCATGACGCCGATGTAGACCAGCGAGGTCAGGCCCGATTCGCCCACGACGACGGTGAGGAGGGAGGCCAGGGCGGCCATGATCCCCAGCCGGGTCAGGGCGGAGGTCACCTTGATCGGCGCGCCGGTGCGGTGCATGGCGGTGCGGGCCGCGACGAACGACATCAGGTAGACGACGCAGAACGCGAGCGCCGCCGTGATGCCGACCACGCGCTCCCAGACCTCGGGGCGTTGCCATGCCGCCCCGACGGGGTTGGCCATGTAGAACAGCCAGACCGCCGCCCACACCCAGAAGAATCTGGATGCGGGCCGGCGGCCGGTCGGGTCACTCATGACGGACACGGTACCGACGGCTCAGGCGCGAGCGGTGTCGACGCGGAACCGGCGCAGCGCGACGAGCGCCAGCGCGACGGTCCAGCCGCCGAGGACGAGGATGGCCTGGACGTCGATGTGGCCGTGGTCGAGGGGGCTGCGGGCGACCTGACCGGTCCAGTAGGAGGGCGTGAGCTTCGCGATCTGCTGCATGAAGCCCGGCATCAGCGAGACCGGCACCCAGAGCCCGCCGAACGCGGCGAGGGTCAGGTTGAGCAGCGCCGTCACCTGCTGGACGCCGTCGGGCTTGGCGAGGTAGCCGATGACGACGCCGAGCGCGGCGAAGGGCAGCGCCGACAGCCAGGCACCGACGAAGCACAGCACCCATTCGGTGAGGGTGAGGCGGATGTGCAGGCCGAAGGCGCCGACGAGGAACGTGACGAGGGCCGGCGGGACGGCGACGAGGAGTGCGACGACGACCTTGTTGACGACGTAGCCGCCGGGGGAGAGGGGTGTGAGCCGCAGGGTGCGGTTCCAGCCGAGGCCACGCTCGACGGCGATGGTGCTGCCGCTGGTGAGCGCGGCGGTCATCGCGCCGAAGAGGGCCATGCTGACCATGACGTACTTCTTGGCGTCCGGGTCGCCGCCGACGGAGACGCCGCCGATGATGAGCAGGAGCAGGGCGGGCATGAGCATGGAGAAGATGACGACGCGCTTGTTGCGGACGAGGCGGACGATCTCCATGCGGAGGTAGGTCGTGTTCACTTGGCGCTCCCGGCGGCGGTGAGGGCGATGAAGGCGTCTTCGAGGTTGCGCGCGGTGACTTCGACGTCTCGCGCGTCGGTGGAGCCGAGCAGGGCCCGCAGGGCGGTGTCCGAGTCCTCGCAGTGCAGCATGACGACGTCGCCGCGGGTCTCGACGCGGTCGACGCCCGGCAGTGCGGCGAGGCCGACGAGGTCGGCGCCGGGGAGGGTGGCGCGGATGGTGCGGCCGGTGACGGCGGCCTTGATCTGGGCGGCGGTGCCGTCGGCGATGACCTGGCCGGAGCGCAGCAGGACGATCCGGTCCGCGTACGCGTCGGCCTCGTCGAGGTAGTGCGTGGCGAACAGGACGGTGCGGCCCTGCGCGGTCTCCTGCCGCATCGTGGTCCAGAAGCCGCGGCGGGTCTCGACGTCCATGCCGGTCGTCGGTTCGTCGAGCACCAGCAGGTCAGGGTCGGCGACGAGGGCCATCGCGAAACGGATCCGCTGCTGCTGCCCGCCGGAGAGGCCGCCGACCCGCTGGTCGGCGAACTCGGCGACGCCGGCGCGTTCGAGGACCTCCGGCACCGGCCGCGACCGCTGCTGCAGGGCGGCGGTGAGGCGGACCGTCTCGCCCGCGGTCAGGTCCGGCAGCAGGCCGCCGCTCTGCAGCAGCGCGCCGACGGTGCCCTTCGCGATCGCCTTCGCCGGTGGCTGACCGTCGAGCAGGACCGTGCCCTCGTCGGGGCGCAGCAGGCCGAGGAGCATGTCGATCGTGGTGGACTTGCCGGCGCCGTTCGGGCCGAGGAGCGCGACGACCTCGCCCCGGCGGATCGTGAGGTCCAGCCCGTCCACGGCGGTGAGCGCACCGAACCGTTTCGTCAGGCCGGTCAACTGGACTGCTGCGTTCGTCATGCCAGAAGCATCGCCGGGCATCCACTCCGGCGGATCTGTGTGGCGTCACCCGCGACCCCATGACGGATGTCATGCGGCGCCCGGTGCGAGACGTCCCGAGCCACCGGGCGGAGCCCCACCTGAGCGGCGGCTGAGCCCCACCTGCGCCGGCGCAGCCGGGCAGGTTAGGGTGCACGCCGGGCGTCTACCGCGCGAATTTTCGTATCGATTTTGTCGCGCTCACGCCCGTTGCGTCCGCGTGTGCACCGGTATGCGTACGATTCCGTCACCGCGTTCGGCGCGGATGCTGTGCGTTCGGATGACCTAACGGGGTGGTGATCGACTGACCCTGTGCCATACGATCGCGATCCCATACCGTCGATCGAGCAGGTCACGTGCGTAAGCAGTTCTCCGTCCCGGAACGTCTCGGTGGCTTCGGTGCCGCCGCGGCAGTCGCCGCCGCGTTCTGGCCGATGTTCACGGCGTCCACCGGTCTCGGTGCCCCGTGCCTGCTGTTCACGTTCACCGGTATCCCGTGCCCGGGCTGCGGCCTGACCACCGCCGCTGTGGCGCTCGTGCACGGACACGTCGGCGCCGCCGCTGCGGCGAACCCCGGCATCTTCGGTCTGGCGGCGGTGACGGTCGTGACCCTCCCACTGATCATGTTGCGGCAGTTCGGCCTGATCGGCGCTCCGGTGCCGTGGTCGGACCGGGCCCGGTCGCGGATGGGCCGGGCGATGCTCGTGGCCGCAGCCGTGAGCTGGGCCTTCCAGTTGCACCGGTTCGGGTTCGCCTGAGCCGGAACGTTTCGCAATACCCCCAGTTGTTCACGTCCAAGGAGTTCCATGAACCTCGCATCCTGGCCCGTGCGCGTCGGTGCCTACATCATCGACCTGCTCCCGTACGCGGTGATCGTCGGCATCGGTGCCGCCATCGGCCGCAACGACGACGGCACGCTCAGCCCGATCTACTTCGTGTTCCTGCTGATCGGCATCGCGTACCTCGGCTACAACCGCTGGTACCTCGGCGGTCAGGGCCAGAGCCTCGGCAAGAAGGCGCTCGGCCTGTACCTCGTCAAGGAGCAGACCGGCCAGCCGATCGGCGCCGGCATGGCGTTCGTCCGTGACCTCGCGCACGTGGTCGACGGCATCTGCTGCATCGGCTACCTGTTCCCGCTGTGGGACCAGAAGAAGCAGACCCTGAGCGACAAGATCGTCGGCACGGTCGTCACCAAGGCGTAAGCCTGCCGGGAGAAGCACCCCGGTTCTCCGGGGTGCTTCTCCATGTCCGGGTACCGTCAGCCGGATGAGGCTCCTGCTCGTCGCCGACACCCATATACCGAAGCGGGCCCGGGACCTGCCGGTGGCGGTCTGGGCGGCGGTCGAAGCCGCCGACGTCGTCATCCACGCGGGTGACTGGGTCGACGAGCCGTTCCTGGATCGCCTCGAGGCCCGTTCGTCGCGGCTCATCGGCGTGTACGGCAACAACGACGGCCCGGCGTTGCGGGCGCGGCTGCCCGAGATCGCCGACGCCGACCTCGACGGGCTCCGGGTGTCGGTCGTGCACGAGACCGGTCCGGCGACCGGCCGGGAGCTGCGCTGCCAGGACCGCTTCCCGGGCCGGGACCTGCTCGTCTTCGGCCACTCCCACATCCCGTGGGACACCGTCACGCCCGCCGGACTGCGGCTGCTCAACCCGGGGTCGCCGACGGACCGCAGGAGCCAGCCCTTCGCGACCTACATGACGGCGACCGTGGCCGGCGGCGCGCTCACCGAGACCGTGCTGCACCAGGTGCCGCGGTGAGCGGCCGGTCGGCGCGTCAGAGGGCGACGAGCGTGAAGTACTGCTTCAGGAACGGCAGCAACGTCTGGTAGGCGACGATCGTGTCGGGTTGCTTGTTGTCGTGCGACAGCACGATCGAGCCCTGCCGGACCTGCTTCTTCACCTCGGCGATGACCCGCTTGATGTGGGCGGCGTCATTGGCGTCCTTCGAATGGTTCCAGTCCGCGGGGTCGGCGTCCCAGTAGATCGACGCCATGCCCATGTCCTTCGCCTTCGCGATCAGGCCGGGGGTGAAGTTGCCGCCGGGTGCCCGGAAGTACTTGATCGGGACGTTGGCGCCGGCCGCGGTGCGGATGGCCTCGTTCGTGCGCTTGAGGTCCCAGTCGATATACCCCGGCTCCTTCTTCGCCAGGTCCGTCAGGTGCTGCCAGGAGTGGTTGCACAGGGTGTGCCCCTCGGCCACGATCCGCTTGACCAGGGCCGGGTTGTCCCGGGCGCGGAAGCCGACGAGGCAGAAGGTGGCCTTCACGCCGTTGTCGCGCAGCAGATCGAGGATCTTCGGGGTGTTGACGGGGTCGGGCCCGTCGTCGAACGTCAGCGCGACCGTGGTCGACCCGGTGCGGCTCTGCGAGCCCGCGGCGCCGTGACCGGTGCCCGGCGGGCGGATCACGAACGTGCCCTCGGGGCCCTTCACCGTCGACGCGCTCGGCTTCGGCGTCGGCTTCCCGGTCGGCGACTTCGACGCGGACGGCCCCGCCGACGGCGACGCGGCGGCCGTCGGTGACGGGTCCGCGGACGCCGACGCGGTGGGCGCGCCGGTGGCGGGCAGGCCGGCCGAATGGTCCTTCTTCTTGTCCGTGCCGCACGCCGTGAGGGCAAGCATCGAGGCGACCATCACCGTGACCATGGCCTTGCGCCGACACACCATGAGCACCCCTCACCGAGCGACTTGCAGCGAACGACAAAACGCAATGCCCGGCCAACCTAGCCGAATCCGGGCACCTTTCACATCCCCCGTCGCACTGTGCACGGAGGTGAATACAACAGGTGACGTTCGTGTGAGGCGGCGGTACAGTTCTGGGATGCCGAGGGTGGTGCCTGTGCAGCTCCTGGTTCATCTGCGACGCGCCCGCGACCACGTCGACCGGCACTATCGCGAGCCGCTCGACCTCGACGCGGTCGCCGCCGTCGCGCGGGTCTCGAAGTTCCACTTCGCGCGCAGCTTCGAGTCGGCGTTCGGCGAGCCACCTATGCGGTATCTGACCCGCCGGCGCATCGAGCGCGCCCAGGACCTGCTGCGCTCGGCCGACCTGACCGTCACCGAGATCTGCATGACGGTCGGCTTCAGCAGCCTCGGCTCGTTCTCGTCCCGCTTCACCGCGATCGTGGGGGAGAGCCCGACCGCCTACCGGGACCGCTGCCGGACGCCGGCGTTCACGGGGTCCGGGTGACGGACCAGCCGGTCGCGGCGGCCCATTCCTCGGCCACGACGATCACCAGGTCGACGACGGGGTCCTTGACGTCGCTGTATTCGCCGATGCCGTCGGGGACCCCGGCCAGTGCCCTGGCGAGGGCGGCCTTGAAGGCGCCGTAGGCGGGGACGGCCGCGGGGTGCGCGCGGAACCAGTCACGGAAGAGCAGCGCCAGCCGCTCGTTCGGTGAGCCGGCGAGGCGGACGTGCAGGTTGACGCCCTCGCCGGCCCACATCCGCTTGACCCACCTGCCGGGGTCGTCGGTCAGTCCGGCGGGGACGTGGTCGTGCACGTGCGGCCGCCGCGACAGGCCGAGCCGCTCGAGCGGGCCGTCCAGCGGCGCGTCGAGGTCGGCGACGCTGACCTGCAGATCGAAGATCGGCTTGGCGGGCATCCCCGGGACGGCCGTGCTGCCGATGTGCTCGACGGCGAGCGCGTGCGGTGCCAGGTCCTGCCGGATCCGCGCGGCGAGCGCCAGGCCGCGGGCCGCCCACTCCTCCCTCGGCGCGTCGACGACGATCGCCATCAGCCGTCCGCCTCGGCGTCGCGTCTGGCCTTGGCCCGGCGTTTCCCTTCATGCATCGCCTGGACACGCGGCACGGGGATCGTGTGTCCCTCCGCGATCAGGTCGGCGTCGAGCCGTTGCGGGGCAGGCATGCTGTCCGCCCACGGGTCGCTGTCGCCGAGGAGCGCGGGCACGGTGTGGATCGTGAAGTCGGCCGGCTTCACGTCGGCGAGGTCGTCCCACGACAGCGGGAACGACACGGGTGTCCCCGGCCGCAGCCGCGGGCTGTACGCGGCGACGACGGTCGCCCCGCCGACCCTCGTCGGGTCGAGGAACACCTTGCCCTCGCGGTCCTCGCGGATGAACGCGGTCGTGGCGATCGCCGGGTCGAGCTTCGCGGCCCTGGCCGCGACGGCCCGCGTCGCGGCGGCGATGTCCTCCATCGGCGCGTGCGCGTCGATGGGCACGAACACGTGCAGCCCCTTGGCCCCGCTCGTCTTCACCGCGCTGTCCATGCCGAGGTCGGTGAGCACCTGCCGGATCAGCCTGGCCGCGCCGACCGCGAGGTCGAACGCGTCCGGCGACGGCGGGTCGAGGTCGAGGATCATGTGGGTGGTGTGCGCGAAGTCCGGCGCCTTCGACAGCAGCGGGTGGAACTCGATCGACCGCTGGTTGGCGAACCACAGCAGCGTCCGCCGGTCCTCGCACAGCCCGTAGGTGACGTCCCGCTTCGACGACTCCGCCCAGACGGTCACCCGCGGCACCCAGTCCGGCGTGTATTTCGGCAGGTTCTTCTGCATGAACGGCTGCTGCCCGCGCAGCATCCGCATCACCGACAGCGGCCTGCCCCGCAGCGCCGGGATGATCCGGTCGCGGACGGCGTCGAGGTAGTCGACCAGGTCGCGCTTGGTCGCCCCGGCGTCGTCGAACAGCGGCTGGTCGAGGTTCGTCAACGCGACCCCGTCGCGCTCCTCATTCGCTGCGGTCACCGTCACACCGTATCGCGCACCCCGCCCGCGCATGGCCCACACACCGTCCACGACGCCCGGCGCCGGTCGCCCTCCTACGCTTCGGCGGTCTCGCTCAGCACCGTGGCGAGCAGGTGACCGATCGCCGCCGGCTCGATCCGGTCGTGGCCGCCGCTGGTGTACCGGCGGATCGCCGGCGCGACCGCCGTCAGGCTCGGATCCCGGCCGGCGGCCCACGTCGCGGCGTCGACCTTGCCGCTGTGGACGCCCTCGGCCGCGAACCGCCACATCCTGCACGCCGTCAGCACCATGTGCGCGGCGTGCTCGTCGTCGCCGGTCAGGCCCTGCCATGTCGTCAGCCAGTGGCGTCCACGGTCGCGCAGCCACCGTGCCGGCACTTCACCGATCACCTCGGTGGGCGGTGGCCCGTGCAACGCCCTGCCTCCGGCGCGCGCCATCGCCAGCTCGACCGCCATGTCGGGATCGGCGGGGACCCGGTGCGTGATCTCCACCTGCCCGGCACCCCCGGCGTAGCGACCGACGTGCAGCTCCACCGGCGGCGCCCGCTCCGGAAGCGCCGCCGCGGCCGCCGTCACCACATGCAGGTCGATGCCGGCGGCGTCGCCGAGGTCGGCCTCGAGGGCGAGTCGCTCCAGCAGCGGGACCCGCTCGTGGTGCAGGGCCGTGACCACCACGAGCAGGTCGATGTCGCTGCGACCGGCCAGGAAGTCGCCGGTCGCGAGCGAGCCGTGCAGGATCACCGCGCGCAGGACGTCCTGGAGCACGTCGGCGACCCGGTCGGCGAGCTGCTGCGCGGCCTGCATGTCCGCGACGGTACCCGAAACCTAGTGTCCTAGGAAACTCCACGGATTGTGCCGCGGCTCACCCGGCGGCCTCCTCGAGCACCAGGTCCATGTTGATGAAGCCGCCGGCACCGACCCCGGCGGCGGCCGCGGCGATGACCGTGGCCATCGGGTCGGTGACGTTGCCCGCCACGAAGACGCCCGGCACCGACGTCGCGCCGCCCATGCCGGACGGGACGTGGGTGCCGAGAGGAATGCCGTTGGCCTCGAACGGGACGGGGGAGAGCCCCAGCGGCTCGAGCGCCGCGACGCGCGCCGCGATCCGGCCCATCAGCACCAGCGCGTCGACCGGCACGAGGGTGCCGTCCGCGAGTGTCGCGCCGGATTCCCCGTACGCGACGACCTCACCGGACACGAGCTTGATCCCGCGTCGCTCCAGCCGCGCGAGCTCCTCGGCGGCCGGCGGGGGCGCGGTGTGCAGCAGCAGCGTGACGTCGGGCGTCCACTGCCGCCACAGCAGCGCCTGGTGCGCCGCCATCGTGGTCGTGGCGAGGACCGCCACGGGCCGGTCCCGGACCTCCCATCCGTGGCAGTACGGGCAGTGCAGCACCGTCCTGCCCCAGCGCTCGGCGACGCCCGGGATGTCCGGCAGCTCGTCGACGAGACCCGTGGTGACCAGCACCCGCCGCGCCGAGACGGGGTCGCCGCCGGCCAGCGAAAGCGTGAAATGCGGCACCGCACCGGTGACGGCGGTGACGACGCCGTCGCGGATTTCGCCACCGTACGACCTGACCTCCGCCCGGCCGGCCGACAGCAGCTCCCCGGGCGGCGTGTTCTCCCTGCCGAGGTAGTTGTGCACGTGCCCCGCGGGAGCGTTGCGAGGCTCGCCGGCGTCGATGACCAGCACCCGGCGGCGGGCCCGGGACAGGGTCAGCGCCGCACTGAGGCCGGCCGCGCCGCCGCCGATGATCGCTACGTCGTATGCGTTGTCCATGCGTCGAGCGTCCGTCGCCCTGGCGCGAACGGCAAGTCATCTTGCCGAAATGGCAAACCGGAGGAGGGTGGCGCGGGTGCCCGACGCTCCTGCTCCCCGATGCGCGGAAACCAGTCGGATAGACGGACGTCCACGACGCCGGAATCGGGTGAAGCCGTAAGGTCACCTCATGGGCAACGCCACTTTCACTCCCCGGAAGGCGGTGGGGCTGCGGTCGGAGCGCGGACCCGTCCTCGCGTCGGTGATGCTGACGACCGCGCTCGTCGCGCTCGACAGCACGATCATCGCGACCGCGGTGCCGTCGGTCGTCCGTGACCTCGGCGGCTTCTCGCACTTCCCGTGGCTGTTCTCCGTGTATCTGCTGACCCAGGCGGTGACGACGCCGCTGTATGGCAAGCTCGCCGACGTCTTCGGCCGGCGGCCCGTGATGTTCGCCGGGATCGCCGCGTTCCTGGTCGGGTCGATCCTGTGCGGGTTCGCGTGGAGCATGGTGACCCTGATCGTCTGCCGGGCCGTGCAGGGCATCGGCGCCGGCGCGATCCAGCCGATGAACATGACGATCATCGGCGACCTGTACACGGTCGAGGAGCGCGCCAGGGTCCAGGGCTATGTCGCCGGGGTGTGGGGCGTCTCCTCGGTGATCGGCCCGGCGCTCGGCGGCGTCTTCGCCGACTACCTGTCGTGGCGGTGGATCTTCTTCGTCAACGTCCCGCTGTGCGTTCTCGCCGCGTGGATGCTCGCCCGCAACCTGAAGGAGAAGATCGAGCGGCGCGAGCACCGCGTCGACTACGCCGGCGCGACGCTGCTCGTCGCCGGCTGCAGCCTGCTGATCCTCGGCACCCTCGAAGGCGGCAACACCTGGGCGTGGACGTCGGCGCCGAGCATCGCCGTCTTCGCCGCCGGCGCGGTGCTGATGGTCGCGTTCTGGTTCGTGGAGCGCCGCGCGGCGGAGCCGGTCCTGCCGCTGTGGGTGTTCCGGCACCGCGTGCTCATCGGCGGCAACCTCGTCGCGCTCACCGTCGGCGCGCTGCTCATCGGGCTCACCTCCTTCGTGCCGAGCTTCGCCCAGGGTGTCCTGGGCGCCAGCGCCGTCGTCGCCGGGTTCGTCGTCGCCGCGATGTCACTGGGCTGGCCGATCGCCGCGACCCTGTCCGGCCGTGTCTACCTGCGCCTCGGCTTCCGCGACACGTCCCTGGCGGGCAGCGTCGCCGTCATCGCCGGCGCCGTCATGTGCGCCGTGCTCGGCCGGCACGTCGGGATCCCCGTGGTCGCGGTCGCGTGTTTCGTCGTGGGGATCGGGCTCGGGTTCGTGTCGAGCCCGAGCCTCGTCGCCGTGCAGTCGGTCGTCGGCTGGGACCGCCGCGGCGTGGTCACCGGCATCAACATGTTCTTCCGGTCGATCGGCAGCGCGATCGGCGCCGCCGTGTTCGGCGCGATCGCCAACACGACCCTGGACCGGCGGTTCGCGGCCGCGCCGCCCGGGATGCGGGAGCAGCTCGGCAAGGGCGCCGACGCGACCGACGTGGTGCTCAAGGCGAAGGGCACCCCGCCGGCCGTCCTCGACTACGCCCGCGGCAGCCTGTACGCGGCCACCCACCACGTGTTCATCGCCGTGGCCTGCGTCGCGGTCCTGTGCGTCGGCGCGCTGCTGCTCATGCCCCGGCGCACCGCGCCGCTGCCGTGATCCGACACACTGGAGATCCATTTCCTACCGGTGCGGTGGGTAAGATCGCCGCCATGCGCTCCAGGACCCTCCTCGTCGCCGCCGGTCTGACGGCGGCGCTCGCCACCGCCGCCGGCTGCGCGCCGGCCGACGAAGACACCACCACCCCGGCCGCCTCGGGCGGCGCCACCGCCTCGCCCGGCACGGCGGCCTGCGACCCGGCGAACCTGAAGACGGTCGCCGCCGGCAAGCTCACCATCGCCACCGACGAGCCCGTCTACGAGCCGTGGTTCAAGGACAACAAGCCCGAGTCCGGCGAGGGCTTCGAGTCCGCCGTCGCCTACGCGGTGGCCACCAAGCTCGGCTACAGCAAGGACCAGGTCGTCTGGACCCGGGTCACGTTCAACAACGCGATCGCCCCCGGCAAGAAGACGTTCGACCTCGACGTCAACGAGTTCTCCATCACCGACGAGCGCAAGCAGGCCGTCGACTTCTCCACCCCGTACTACGACGTCACGCAGACGGTCATCGCACTGAAGACGTCGAAGATCGCCGGCGCGAAGAGCGTCGCCGACCTCAAGGGCGCGAAGCTCGGCGCGCAGGTCGGCACCACCAGCTACCGCTCGATCACCGAGGTGGTCAAGCCGACGGCGCAGCCGCAGGTGTACAACAACAACGACGACGCCAAGAAGGCCCTGCAGAACGGGCAGATCGACGGGCTCGTCGTGGACCTGCCGACCGCGTTCTACATCACCGGCGCCGAGATCACCGACGCGCAGATCGTCGGGCAGCTGCCGCAGCCGACCGGCACCCCGGAGCAGTTCGGCCTGGTGCTGGACAAGGGATCCGCGCTGACCGGCTGCGTCAGCCAGGCAGTCGACGCGCTGCGCACCGACGGCACCCTCAAGACCCTGACCGACAAGTGGTTGTCGTCGGTCCAGGGTGCCCCGACGCTCAGCTGATGACGTTCAAGCCCAGCCCGCTGCAGCTGGAACGTGACGCGTACCGCCGCCGGCAGACGATCCTGTCGGTGGCGGTCGCGGCCGTGTCCACGCTCGTCGTCGGGGTCCTGCTCTACGCGGCCGTCACCGGCGCGCCCGGCTGGGACCGTTTCCGCGCCAGCTTCCTGTCCCCTGAGGCCGCCGTCGAATCGCTGCCCGCGGTCCTGCGTGGGCTCTGGCTCAACGTCAGGCTCCTCGTCGTCTGTGCCGGTGCGGCGGTCCTGCTCGGCCTCGCGATCGCCACGCTGCGCACCATCCGGCCGGCGGTGTTCTTCCCGCTGCGGGCGCTCGCCGCCGGCTACACGTACACCTTCCGCGGCCTGCCGCTGATCGTGACCCTGTACCTGTTCGCGTTCGGTGTGCCGGGGCTGCGCCTGAGCGGGACCCCGTCGGTGCTGGTGCTCGGCGGGATCGCGATCACGCTCACCTACGCCGGCTACATCGCCGAGGTGTTCCGCGCGGGCATCGAGTCCGTCCACCCGTCGCAGCGGGCCGCCGCGCGGTCGCTGGGGCTCACGTACCGGCAGACGATGCGCCACGTGGTGCTGCCGCAGGCGGTCCGGCGGGTCGCGCCGCCGCTGCTCAACGACCTCGTCGCGATGCAGAAGGACGTCGGGCTCATCTCCCTCGCCGGGCCGATCGACGCGATCCGCGCCGCGCAGATCGAGACCGCCGGGTCCTACAACTACACCCCGTACGTCGTCGCGGGGGTCCTATTCGTGCTGCTGGCGGTGCCGGTCGTCGCCGTCACCGACTGGGTCACGCTGCGCGCCGCCCGCCGCCAGTCAGGAGACAACCGGCTGTGACCGTCCTGCGCCTCGACGGCGTGTACAAGTTGTTCAACGGCCATCCGGTGCTGCGTGGCGTCTCCCTCGACGTCGACGAGCACGAGGTCGTCGCCCTCATCGGCGCGTCCGGCTCCGGCAAGTCGACGCTGCTGCGCTGCGTCAACCTCCTCGAGCAGGTCGACGACGGCACCATCCACCTCGACGGCGTCGACATCACCGACCCGCGCGCCGACCCCGACAAGGTCCGCCGCCGCATCGGCATCGTCTTCCAGGCGTTCAACCTGTTCCCGCACCTGAGTGTCCTGGACAACGTGACCCTCGCCCCTCGGCACGTGCACGGCCTGCCCGCCGGCAAGGCCCGGGAGAAGGCGCTCGCCCTGCTGGACCGGGTCGGGCTGGCGGACCGGGCCGGCGCCTACCCCGACCGGCTGTCCGGCGGGCAGCAGCAGCGGGTCGCGATCGTCCGCGCGCTGGTCAACGAGCCGCGCCTGCTGCTGCTCGACGAGGTCACCTCCGCCCTCGACCCGGAGCTCGTCGGTGAGGTCCTCGCCCTCATCCGGGACCTGAAGGGCGACGGTGTCACGATGATCCTCGCCACCCACGAGATGAGCTTCGCCCGGCAGGTCGCCGACCGCGTCTGCTTCCTCGACGGCGGCACGATCGTCGAGCAGGGCCCGCCGGAGCAGGTGTTCGGCGCCCCGCGCGAGCCCCGCACCCGCCAGTTCCTGCAGCGCATCACCGAGGCCGGCCGGCTGTGACACCGCCCCGATATTCGGCTGCCGGGCGGGGCGCGGTCGGTTACGGTGCGGTCATGACCACGACGACGCATGCCCTCATCACGACGGCGGCGACGTCGTGCGTGCCGGCCAGAAGGCTGCGCACCCGGCGTCGCGCCCTGGTGACGCCGCAGTAAGAGTGCCGTAGCGCGCCAGGGCCCTCCGAGTCCATCTTCGGAAACGGACGGGCCGCGATGCCGCCTGTCCGTGTTCGCCGCCCGCGTCGGGCGGCAGACGGGACCACGGTCATGGCGCCATCCGTTCGAAAAGCCAACGCACAGTCCAGAAGCCGCCGGGTGTACGGCCAGAACCTGCTCACCGCGCCCGGTGCGGTCCGGCGGGTGGTCGACGCCGCCGGGATCGGCCCCGGCGACGTCGTCGTCGAGGTCGGCGCCGGGCGCGGGCACCTCACCGCCGCGCTGGCCGGCCGGTGCCGGCGGGTCATCGCCTACGAGGTCGATCCAGTGCTCGCCGCGGCGCTGCCCGCCCGCGACGGTGTCACCGTCCGGGTCACGGACTTCCTCGCGGCGCGGCCGCCGGCGGAGCCGTTCACCGTCGTCGGCAACATCCCGTACGCGCTGACGTCCGCCGTCGTCGACTGGTGCCTGCACGCGCCGGGGCTGACCGGGGCGACGCTGCTGACCCAGCTCGAATACGCCCGCAAGCGCACCGGCGACTACGGCCGCTGGAGCCGTCTCACGATCGCGACCTGGCCGTCGTGGCAGTGGGACCTCGCCGGGCGGGTGTCGCGGGAGGCGTTCCGGCCGGTGCCCCGCGTCGACGGCGGCATCCTGCGGCTGACCCGCCGGCCCCGGCCGCTCGCCCCGCCGGGGGGATATGCGGCGTTCGTGGAGCTCGGGTTCAGCGGTGTCGGCGGCTCGCTGCACGCGTCGCTGTGCCGCCGGTACGACCCGCGCCGCGTCTCGGCGGCGTTCCGCGCGTCACGGCTCGACCCCGGCACCCCTGTCGGACTGGTCTGGCCCGAGCAGTGGCTGACCCTGTTCCGCCTGCTGCACGCGCGGTCACGCTAGGGCGTAGCCGATCGTGGCGGCGGCCAGGCCGAGCACCAGGCTCGCCGCCACGTAGGCGACCGCGCGGCGGGGCCGGCCCTCCTCGACGAGGCGCAGCGTCTCCAGACTGAACGTGCTGTAGGTGGTCAGCGCGCCGCAGAACCCGGTGCCCACCAGCGTCTTCACGGTGGCGGGCAGCGCGTCGCCGGCGCCGATCAGCGCGCCCAGCAGCGCGCTGCCGAAGACGTTGACCACCAGGGTCCCCAGCGGCGAGCGGCCCTTCAGCGCCCGTTCGGTGAGATACCGGGCGGGCGCTCCGACCGCGCCGCCGAGCAGCACCAGCAGCAGGGTCATCGCCGCACCCGCCGCGCCGACCAGACCCCGAGCGACACGGCCGCCAGGGCGGTGACCAGCGTGCCGGCCACGTACGCGGCGGCGGTCCACACCGCACCCCGCGAGACGAGGACGACCGTGTCGACCGTGTAGGTGGAGAACGTCGTGAACCCGCCCAGCACGCCGACCCCGAGCAGCGGCCGCAGCAGCGGGTGCCGCCCCTCGACGACGACCGAGAGGCTCCCGATGAGCAGGCACCCGAGCGCGTTGACGGCCAGGGTCGACCACGGCACACCCGTGCCGGCGTCGTGCGGCAGCAGCAGCGCCACCCCGTAACGGGCGGCGCTTCCCGCGGACCCACCGACGGCGACCGCGGTGAGGACGCCGACGGAATGATCACGCACCCGCCAAGATTAGCCCCCCTCGGGTATCCGGGTGATGATCGTGAACCCGCCGGCCGGGACGAGCGCCCGGATCCGGCCGGCCGTCGTCGTGTAGTGCTCCAGTTCCTCGCCGGCGGGGTCGTTGACGGTCACGGTGGCGGTGCCGTCCCCGGGCATGTCGACGTCGCAGATCCTGGTGCTCGTCGCGACGCTGCGCAGGAGCGTCACCCGGGCGTCGGTCCGCGGGTCGCGCAGCGTCCGGCAGCGCACCTCGGCGTCGTCGCGGCAGCTCCCGGCGGCCGCGGCGGTGTCGGGGTCGGTCTCGGTGATCCGCGCGACCGCCGCCGCGTGCGGGTCGGCGTCCAGGGCGAGCATCGCCAGGAGCCCGTGGATCGTGGACTCCGCGCCCGCGTCGCGGTGCACGACGCCGCGCCGGCCGAGCTGCCGCGGCGAGCCGTCGACGATGTCCACGCCGTCGTAGGTGCGGCCGGTCGCCGGGTCGTACATGGGCGCCCCGGCCGGGTTGTTGCCGAAGAACCACGATCCGGCGACGCCGGCCAGGGTCGACAGCGCCGGACGGCCCGTCACCCTCGCCGTCGTGAGCAGCGACTCGACACGGGACTGCGCGCCGTACGACAGCTGCACCCCGTCGATCGTGAGCGCCTCCCGCGAGCCGGGCACCGCGACCCGCAGGTTGTCCGGGCCGCCCTCCACCAGCAGGTGCGGGGTGAACGACGCCGCGTCGGCCAAGGCCGCGTCCCGGGCCGCCAGGTCACCGGCGACCTCGTAGACGCGGGCCAGCCCGGCGGGCGCCAGCCCGGCCCACGCGTGCCAGGCGCTGCGGGACAGGGCGCACGGCAGCACCGCCCCGAACGGCCACGTCCACGGGGTGCCCGTCCGCATCGCCGTGACACCCTCCGCGAGCTGCTCCAGGAGCTTCCGCGCGTCGTCGTCGCCGCTACAGCCGGTGTACGCGCACAGCCCGAGCAACGCCTCGCCGGTGAGGTCGGCACCGTCGCCGATCAGCCAGGCGGGCGTGGCGGACTCCTCCACGACGCGCCACTGGCCGTACCGTGGCAGCACCTGACGGCGGATGGCGCTCATCGCCAACCGGAGGCGCCGCCGCAGGAACGCCGCGAAGTCCGGGTCACCCTGCTCGTCGGTGTGGAACGCCGCGTAGCCCTCACCCAGTGCCCACACCGTGCGGGCCAGCCACGCCGACTCGCCGCTGTCGGACGGGTCGGGGCTCTCCGCGGGGACGCCGCTGCGGTTGAGGGTGCCGTCCGGCTGCTGCCACAGGACCACGTTGCCGTGCGCCGGGTCGTCGGGGTCGTCGTCGTGCACCGTCTGCAGGAAGCACAGGCCGCGCAGCAGCTGCCGGGCCGCGTCGCGGCTGGCGCCGGCGCCGGTCGCGCGCCAGTGCCGCAGGTAGACGACGGCGGCGCGGGCGATGTCGTCGGCGTTGAACGCGCCCTGGGTGTAGTGGCCGGTGTCGGGGTCGGCGGGCCCGCCGCCGACGGGGAGGTAGCTGCCGTCCGGGAGCCGCTCCGCGTAGGTCCACACGACCTCGACGGCGGGCTCCTCGGCCAGCCGGTACGTCGTGTGCCCCGGCTGCGGCGGCGGGGTGACACGGACCCGCAACGAGTCCAGATGCGCAAGGTTCGTCAGCACGGCGCGGCACCTACCCGACAAATCCGGCTTTATGCGGTTTGTGCTGGCGAGGCCGAGCCGACGGGCCCGTCAGCGGAAGGCGAGGCGGGCCTGGCGGCTCGGCTCCAGGACCATGACCTTGTACGGGCAGGCCCGGTCGGTGATCGCCTCGTAGGCCTTGACCGCGCGCTCGGCGGCGTCCAGCGCCTGCGCGAGGGGCGTCTGGCCCTTGCCCTTGTTGCGGAACAGCGCGCCGTAGAACGCCGAGCAGAACACCGTGCCCTCGTGCCAGCCGACCCGCGTCGACGTGCCGATGTAGACGATCTCGCCGTGCAGGCAGTCGCGGATCGCCTTCTGCCAGGCGCCGATGCCCGTCTTGCAGCCGTCGGCGAGCACCGTGCTGGCGTTGAGCCCGTGCCCGCGCTCGGCGGAGTAGTCCCCGAGCTCCTGCAGGGCGAGCATGGTCTTGCCGTCGCTGCTGCTGAAGGTCGGCGTCTCGGCGTGGTCACCGTGCGCCATCACGTGCAGCACGTCGCAGGCGGCGGTGAACGCGGCGAAGATCGTGTCGGGGTCGCGGGTGCGCACGAAGTCGATGTCCACGATCGGGTCCGGCAGACCCGCGTTGATGCTCTGCAGCGTCGACTGCACGAACGCCATCGAGGCGTCGAACGACTGGTCCAACCCGATGTCGAGCAGGCTCACCCGCCGGTTGCGCATCAGCACATTTTGCTGGCGCGCACCCGCCGTGTCAGTCCTGCAGCAGTGGCTTCTCCCACACCGAGACGTGCTGGGCGCTCTCGCTGGTGAAGGGCTCCTGCTGCCAGTTGGCCCAGCGGGCCTTCGGGTACAGGCCGGCCATCTGCGCCATCAGGTCGAGCTCGGCGGGCCAGACGTAGCGGAACGGGATCGACCGGAAGCCGCCGCGCCCGCCGGAGATCTCGACGTAGTTGGAGCTCATCGACTGGGTGGCGACGTCGTACAGGTCGTAGGCCCAGCGGGTCTCGCCGACCATGAACGGCACCACGTCCTGCCCCGGCGGGAGCCGGCGCAGGTCGGGCATCATGACCTCGACGGCGAACCGGCCACCCGGCTGCAGGTGCGCGGCGACGTTGCGGAAGCACGCGACCTGCGCCGCCTGCGTCGTCAGGTTCATGATGGTGTTGAAGACCAGATACGCCACGGAGAACGACGCGTCGACCCGGGCCGTGGCGAAGTCCCCGATCGTCACGCCGATCGCTTCGCCGCCGGGCTTCTCCCGCAGCCTCGCCACCATCGCCCGGGACATGTCGATGCCGTGCACCGGCACACCGCGCGCGGCCAGCGGCAGCGCGATGCGGCCGGTGCCGATGCCCAGCTCGAGGGCCCGCCCGCCGTCGGCGAGCTGCACGAGGGTGTCGACGGCCGGCTGCACGACCTCCGGGTCCGCCATGTCCCTCGACGACTCGTCGTACCGCGCCGCGACCTTCTCGCCAAAGTAGCCGTCTTCGTCGATCACCGCCGGACCCTATCGTGCCGCCCGGTTTCGCCATGTGCGGGGCCGTGCCGGCGTTTTGTCCGGCACGGCCCCGCGCGGTCAGTCGACCTCGACCGCCGCCGCGGCGAACTGGGCGGAGTAGAGGCGGGCGTAGGCGCCGCCGGACGCGAGCAGCGACGCGTGGGTGCCCTGCTCGACGATCGTGCCGTGCTCCATCACGAGGATGAGGTCGGCGTCGCGGATGGTGGACAGGCGGTGCGCGATGACGAAGCTGGTCCGGCCGGCCCGCAGGGTGCTCATCGCGCGCTGGATCAGGACCTCGGTGCGGGTGTCGACGGAACTGGTGGCCTCGTCGAGGATGAGGATCGTCGGCTCGGCCAGGAACGCCCGGGCGATCGTGATGAGCTGCTTCTCGCCCGCCGAGACGCCGGCGCCCTCCTCGTCGATGACGGTGTCGTAGCCGTCGGGGAGGGTGCGGACGAAGCGGTCCGCGTGGGCGGTCTCGGCCGCGGCGACGATCTTGTCCTGGGTCGGGTGGTCGGCGCCGTAGGCGAGGTTCTCCGCGATGGTGCCCTGGAAGAGCCAGGTGTCCTGCAGGACCATGCCGATCTGCTCGCGCAGGTCGTCGCGGGTCATCGTGGCGATGTCGACGTCGTCGAGCAGGATGCGGCCGGCCGTGAGGTCGTAGAAGCGCATCACGAGGTTGACCAGCGTGGTCTTGCCGGCGCCGGTGGGGCCGACGATCGCGACCGTCTGGCCGGGCTCGACCGTGAGGGTGAGGTCCTCGATGAGCGGTTCGTCCGGGTTGTACCGGAACGAGACGCCCTCGAAGGTCACCTTGCCGCGCACCTGGGCGGGCCGCGACGGCTTGACCGGATCGGGCGACTGCTCGGCCGCGTCGAGCAGCTGGAACACCCGCTCGGCCGAGGCCACCCCGGACTGGACCAGGTTGGCCATGCTCGCGACCTGGGTCAGCGGCTGGCTGAACTGGCGCGAGTACTGGATGAACGCCTGCACGTCGCCCAGCGACAGCGACCCGGACGCGACCCGCAGGCCGCCGACGACGGCGACGAGCACGTAGTTGAGGTTGCCGATGAACATCATCGCCGGCTGGATGAGCCCGGAGATGAACTGGGCCCTGAACGACGCGGTGTACAGCGCCTCGTTGTGCTCCTCGAACGTCGACGAGGCCTCCGCCTGCCGGCCGAAGATCTTCACCACGGAGTGGCCGGTGAACATCTCCTCGATGTGCCCGTTGAGCTTGCCGGTGCTCGCCCACTGCCGGACGAACTGCGGCTGCGACCGCTTGCCGATGCGCATCGTGACCAGCACCGAGACCGGTACCGTCACCAGGGCGATGATCGCGAGCAGCGGCGAGATCCAGAACATCATGCCGAGGACCCCGACGATGGTCAGCAGGGACGTGAGCAGCATGCTCAGCGACTGCTGCAACGTCATCGCGATGTTGTCGGTGTCGTTGGTGGCGCGGCTGAGGACCTCACCGCGCGGCTGCTGGTCGAAGTAACTCAGCGGCAGCCGGGACAGCTTCGCCGAGACCTGCTCGCGCAGCCGGTACACGGTGCGCTGCACGACGACCGTGGTCAGCCGGGCCTGCAGCAGGCCGAGGATCCAGGCGCCGAGATAGACGACGGCGACCCAGAGCAGGACCCGCTCCAACCGGCCGAAGTCGATGCCCTGGCCGGGCACCACGTGGTCCATGGCGGCGAGCAGGTCGGCGAAGCGGTCCTCGCCGCGCTGCCGCGCCCCTTCGACCGCCTGGGCCTGGGTGACCCCTTCCGGCAGCGAGCGGCTGACGATGCCCTCGAAGATGACGTCGGTGGCGTGGCCGAGCAGCCGCGGCCCGATGACCGACAGCACGACGCTGCCGATGCCGAAGACCAGCACCGCCGCGATCAGCAACCGGTCGGGGGCCAGCATGCGCAGCAGCCGCTTGCTGGAGCCCTTGAAATCCTCCAGCTTCGCCGGCGGCCCACCGGCGCCCATCATCATCCGCCCGGGCCCGAACGCGGGCGGCGAGGGCCGGGAAGCACCACCAGCGGGACGTCCAGGTCCGGTCATGCCGTCACCTCCGCTTCGCTCCGGCGCCGGCCTGAGCCAGAACTGTCACATGATGAGCGGCCCGAGCCGCTCCGCTGGCCGCTCATGCCGCCGCCTCCTGCTCGGTGAGCTGGGACAGGACGATCTCGCGGTAGGTCGCGTTGTCGTCCATCAGCTCGGAATGGGTGCCCGTGCCGACCACGCGGCCCTCGTCGAGCACGACGATGGTCTGTGCGTCGCGGATCGTGCTGACCCGCTGCGCGACGATGACGACCGTCGCGTCGGCGATCTCGGCGCGCAACGCCTCGCGCAACGCCGCGTCCGTCGCGTAGTCCAGGGCGGAGAACGAGTCGTCGAAGAGGTAGACCTCGGGCCGGGCGACCAGGGTCCGGGCGATGGCGAGCCGCTGCCGCTGCCCGCCGGAGACGTTGGTGCCGCCCTGCGCGATCGGCGCGTCGAGGGCCTCGGGCATCGCCCGCACGAAGTCGGCGGCCTGCGCCACCTCCAGGGCCCGCCACAGCTCGTCGTCGGTCGCGTCGGGCCGGCCGTAGCGCAGGTTGGACGCGACGGTGCCGGAGAACAGGTAGGGCTTCTGCGGCACCATGCTCACCGTCGCCGACAGCAGCGCCGGGTCGATGTCGCGCACGTCGACGCCGTCGACGAGGACGGTGCCGCCGGTCGCGTCCATGAGCCGGGGGACCAGGTTGAGCAGCGTGGTCTTGCCGGCGCCGGTGCTGCCGATGATCGCCGTGGTCTGCCCGGGGCGGGCGGCGAGGTCGATGCCGCTGAGCACCGGCGACTCCGCGCCCGGATAGCGGAACTCGACACCGCGCAGCTCCAGCTCGCCCTGGCGGGGGAGGGTGGTGACCGCCTTCGCCGGCACCACGACGCTCGACTCGGTGGTCAGGACCTCCTGGATGCGCTCGGCGCACACCTCGGCCCGCGGGATCATGACGAACATGAACGTCGCCATCATGACCGCCATGAGGATCTGCATCAGGTAGCTCAGGAACGCGGTCAGCGCCCCCACCTGCATGCCGCCGCTGTCGATGCGGTGCGCGCCGAACCAGAGCACGAGGACGCTGGAGGCGTTGACGACCAGCATCACGGTCGGGAACATCAGCGACATCAGCCGGCCGACGGCGAGGGACACGTCGCGCAGGTCGCCGTTGGTCTTGGCGAACCGGACCCGCTCGTGCTCGTCGCGGACGAACGCGCGGATGACCCGGATGCCGGAGATCTGCTCGCGGATGACCCGGTTGACCAGGTCGATGCGCTCCTGCATGGTGCGGAACAGCGGGCGCATCCGCACCACGATGACGGCGATGATCCCGATCAGGATCGGCACCACGACCAGCAGCAGCGCCGAGAGCGGCACGTCCTGCACGAGCGCGAGGATGATGCCGCCGACGCACATGATCGGCGCCGACACCATCAGCGTGAAGGTCATCAGCACCAGCATCTGGACCTGCTGGATGTCGTTGGTGGTCCGGGTGATCAGCGACGGCGCGCCGAACTGCCCGACCTCCCGCGCGGACAGCACCTGCACGTGGGCGAAGATGCCGGCGCGCACGTCGCGGCCGAGCGCCATCGCGGTGCGGGCGCCGTAGTAGACCGCGGCGGCGGAGCAGACGATCTGCACGAGCGTGACGGCGAGCATCCAGCCGCCGATGCGCATGATGTAACCGGTGTCGCCCTTGACGACGCCGCCGTCGATGATGTCGGCGTTGAGCGTCGGCAGGTAGAGCGTCGCAGTGGTCTGCACCAGCTGCAGCAGCACGATCAGCCAGATCGTCCTGCGATACGGTCCCAGATAGGTCTTCAGCAGTTGGATGAGCATCGTCAGGCGTCTCCCCCGGAGATGTCGGTCGGGCGGACCAGCAGGCCGTCCAGCAGGACGGCGACCACGCCGTCGGCGTCGAGCGCGTCGGGCTCGGCCAGCTCCGGCCGGACCGACGCGATCACGAGGAGCACGAGCATCCCGGCGGTGGCGGCCGGGCTGCGTCGCAGCAGTGCACGGTCGGGCTCGATGATGGCCTCGACCGCCCCGGTCAGCCGCCGGCGGCCCTCCATCAGCTCCTCGACCTGCCGCCGCCCGGTCTCCATGGGCAGCGTGCGGGCCACCATCATGAGCTGGACGTTGGCCTCGAAGCGGCGCATCAGGATCGCGGCCGCGTCGCTCATGCGCTGCCGCAGGGGCGCCCGCGGGTCGATCGCGCTGAGCTCACACAGCACCGTCTCCTGGTCGAAGGCGGTGCCGAGGGCGGCGAGGATCAGTGAGGCCTTGTCGGGGAAGACACCGAAGATGGTGCCCTCGGCGACGCCCGCGGCCTCGGCGATCTGCTTCGTCGTGACCGCCGCGCCATGGGTGCGCAGCAGCGGGATGGTCGCGGCGATGATCGCCGCCCGCCGCTCGTCCGGCGACAACGCGGGAACGCGCCGGCGGCGGCTCTGCACGGGCTGTTGGTTCACGCCGACACCTTAATGAGCGAGCACTCACTCGTACAACCGGATTTCTCCGTGGGCGGAAGTTCGCACCCGCACGGCAACCGAACACGATGACGCGGACACCCCGCCGTCGGCGACCCTGAGGGGGCACAGACGAGGCTGGGGGACCGAGATGACGGCACACACGCACGACGAGGAAGCCCGCCTCGCCGCGCTGCACAGCTACGGGGTCCTCGACGGACCCCGGCCCCGCGCCCTCGACGATCTCACCCGCCTCGCGTCCTCCATCTTCGACACCCCGGTGTCGGCGGTAGCCCTCATCGACCGCGACCGGCAGTGGTTCGCGGGCGGCACCGGCGTCCCCGTCGCCGAGACCCCCCTCGACATCTCCTTCTGCGCGCACACCGCCGCCGGCCGCCGCCAGCTCGTCGTGCCCGACGCCAGCGTCCACCCGCACTTCCACACGTACAGCAACGTCACCGGGGAACCGCACATCCGGTTCTACGCGGGCTCCCCGCTGGTCGACGAGGACGGTCACGCCCTCGGCGCCCTGTGCGTCGTCGACGACCGCCCGGGCGACATCGGGCCGCGCCAGCGCGAGGCCCTGGACACCCTCGCCGCGCAGGCCGTCGGCCACCTGTCGCTGCTGCGCAACCGGATCCTGCTCGCCGATCTCGGCGACGAGCTGGCCCGCGCCACCCAGCGCGAGGAGGACCTGATCGCGACGGTCTCGCACGAGCTGCGCACCCCCGTCGCCGCGATCCAGGGCTACCTGGAGCTGCTCGCCGACGAGGAGGAGCTCGCCGCGTACACCCGGCTCGTCGAGCCGATCCAGCGCAACGGCGAGCGGCTCATCCGCATGGTCGACCACCTGCTGGCCGGCACCCGGCCGGCGAACGCCCCCGGCGACCCGCACCGCACCCAGGTCGACCTGGACATGGTCGTCGAGGCCGCCTGGCGGGCCTGCGTCGCCCTCGCCGAGCAGCGCGGGGTCGCGCTGGCCGCGGTGCCGTCGCCGGAGCGGGTCATGGTCCGGGCCGACATCACCCAGCTGACCCACGCCGTGCAGCAGCTCGTGCGCAACGCGGTGCTCTTCACCCCCGCCGGCGGCGACGTCACCGTGTCCGTCACCGGCGGGCCCGCCCCGGCCGTCGAGGTCGCCGACACCGGCGTCGGGGTGCCCGCCGACGAGCTGCCCTACGTCTTCCAGCGCTTCTACCGCGGCCGGCACGCCCGCCAGGAGGCCGTCCCCGGCGTCGGGCTGGGCCTGCACATCGCCCGCCAGGCCGCGATCGCCCACGGCGGCACCGTGACCCTCACCTCCGCCGGAAAAGGCACCACGGCGAGGCTGTCCATCACCGGCTGACATGGAACTTTCACCGGGCCGCCCTAGTCCCGCCGTACGGGCGGCGTCGATGCTTGCCAATGGCTGGAGGCCGTGGGAACACTGCGCTCACCTCATGTGAGGAGGAGCACATTGCGCCCATTGTGGAGTGTCGTCGCGGCCCTCGCCGTCGGCGCTGTCGCGGTCCTCGTGGTGCCCGCCCCGGCGAGCGCGCACGGTGTCGCGATGGTCCCCGGCAGCCGCACCTACCTGTGCTACGTGGACGGTCTGCGCGCCAACGGGCAGATCATCCCCACGAACCCCGCCTGCGCCGACGCCGTCGCGCAGGGCGGGCAGCAGCCGCTGTACGACTGGTTCGGCGTGCTGCGCTCCGACGCCGGCGGCCGCACCACCGGCTACATCCCAGACGGGCAGATCTGCGGGGCGGGCACGACGAAGTACGCCGCGTACAACGCCGCCCGCGCCGACTGGCCCGTCACCCACCTGACCGCCGGCTCGACGATCCAGCTGCGCTACAGCAACTGGGCCGCGCACCCCGGCACGTTCCACCTCTACGTCACCCGCGACGGCTGGTCGCCGACGACCCCGCTGGCCTGGGGCGACCTCGAGCCGTTCTGGAGCAGCACCGACCCGCCGCAGTCCGGACCGCCCGGCGCGCTCAACTACTACTACTTCAACACCACCCTGCCGTCGGCGAAGACCGGCCGGCACATGCTGTTCATCCAGTGGGTGCGCTCCGACAGCCAGGAGAACTTCTTCAGCTGCTCCGACATCGTCTTCGACGGCGGGCACGGCGAGGTCACCGGCATCGGCAACCAGCCGCCCACGTCCCCGTCGGCGTCCGTGTCGCCGTCCAGGTCCGTGTCGCCGTCCCCGTCGGCGTCGCGGTCGGTCTCGCCGTCCCCGTCGCGCTCCGCGTCGTCGTCACCGGCACCGTCCGGCGGGACCGGCGCGTGCACCGCGACCTGGCGGATCGTGCCCAGCTCGTGGGCCGGCCACTTCCAGGCCGAGGTCACCGTCCGCAACAACGGGTCCGGCAGCCTCAACGGGTGGACCGTGCGGTGGGCGTACCAGGGCGGCCAGGGCTTCGAAGGGGCACCCTGGAACGGCACGCTGGTCAGCCAACCGCCGAACGTCGCGGTGAGCAACGTCGACTGGAACAAGGTCCTCGCCGCCGGCGCCACCACGTCCTTCGGCTTCAACGCCACCGGCACCGCCCCGGCGACCGCCCCGGCACTGAGCTGCACCAGCCCATGATCAAATCACCCTTGCTGCGGCTGCTGACCGGGGTGGCGGCGATCGCCCTGGTACTGGTGGGGCTCGTGATCGCCACGACCCGGACCAGCAAGCCGGACGCGCCGCCCGAACGGGAACCGGTGCACACCGTCACCGGCACCCTCGACGGACGGCAGGCGGCCACCCTGGAGGTGGTCACCGGCGCGGAGTCGGTGATCATCCACAGCGAGCCGATGGAGGGGTACCTGTACCGCGCATCGACGCTGCCCGGCAGCCGGGTCGAACCGGCCGCCGCGGTCGACGGCGACGTGGTCCGGCTCAGCCTGAACGGCACGGAGGTCGCCGGGCAGGCCACCGTCCACGTGTATCTCAACTCGACCGTCCGCTGGCAGCTCCGGCTCGCCGGCGGCGGGCTGCGGCAGGTCGTCGACTTCGCCTCCGGCCGCCTCGCCGCGGTCGACGTGGTCGCCGGCGTGCAGGAGCTCGAGGTCACCGTCCCGAAACCGGAGGGCGAGCTGCCGATCCGGGTCGGCGGCGTCGGCAAGCTGCTGGTGCACGCGCCGGCCGGCCCGCCGGCCCAGCTGACGCTCGGCGCGGGCAGCACCGTCGGCAAGGCCACCCTGGACGCGTCGGCGAAGCAGAACCTCGCCGGCGGCACCGTCCTGGCGCTGCCCGGCTGGCAGCAGGCGGCCGACCGGTACACCCTGCACGTCGACGGCGGCGCCGCGGAGGTGCTGCTCGACCGCAGGTGAACAGCCCTTCGACAGGCCCCCGGAAATTCTTTCGGGGGCCTGTCGATCGTCGCCTGCGCCGTTCGACCTTGGGGTGAGAGGGTCGAGACGCGATCCCCGAGGCAAGGAGCGACAACGATGGCGAAGTACATGCTGATCATGCGCGGCACCGACGAGACGAACGCGACGATGATGGAGACCCCGTTCGAGGAGATGCTCGACATGGTGGGCCGGTTCAACGAGGAGCTGATCAAGGCCGGCGTGCTCGTCGCGGCCGAGGGGCTCGAGGACCCGTCGCAGGGCGTCGTGGTGAGCCACGACGGGGAGGTCCCGGTCGTCACCGACGGCCCCTACGGGGAGACGAAGGAGCTGTTCGGCGGCTTCTACATCCTCGAGGTCGCCTCGAAGGAGGAGGCGGTCGAGTGGGCCAAGCGCATGCCCGCCGTCGCCGGCTCGAAGACCGAGATCCGCCGGGTGCCCAGCATCGAGGAGTTCCCGCAGGACAACGAGTGGATCGCCAAGGAGCGGGCGTGGCGCGAGCGGACCGGTCAGGTCTGATGTCCACGGGCACGGAGTCGGCGCGGCGGGCGGTCGAGGCGGTGTGGCGGATCGAGTCGGCGCGCATCGTCTCGGCGCTCACCCGGTACACCGGCGACTTCGAGCTCGCCGAGGACGTCGCGCAGGAGGCGGTCGCCGAGGCGCTGGTGAGCTGGGCACGTGACGGCGCGCCGGACAACCCGGTCGGCTGGCTGCTGTCCACCGCCCGGCGCCGCGCGATCGACAGCTTCCGGCGCAGATCCACCCGCGACGACCGCTACGCGGCGCTCGCCGGGCAGCTCACCGAGGGGGCGGCGGCCGCCGGCGCGGCCGCCCCGCAGCCGCAGGAGGAGCTGCCCTGGGACCCGGACCGCATCGACGACGACATCCTCGCGCTCATGTTCGTGGCGTGCCATCCGGTGCTCGCGCCGGAGGCCAGGGTCGCCCTGACCCTGCGCACCGTCGGCGGCCTGTCCAGCGAGGAGATCGCCCGGGCGTTCCTGGTGCCGGTGCCGACGATCCAGGCGAGGATCACCCGGGCGAAGAAGACGATCGCCGCGGCCCGGGTGCCGTTCGAGCTGCCGCCCGCGCAGGACCGCAAGGGCCGGCTCGGCGGCGTCCTCAGCGTCCTCTACGTGATCTTCACGGAGGGCTCGACGGCGACGGCCGGCGACAACCTGCTGCGCACGGATCTCGCGCAGGAGGCGATCCGGCTGGCCCGGATGCTGTCGGCGATGCTGCCCGGCGAGCCGGAGGTGCACGGGCTGCTCGCCCTGTTCGAGCTGACCGCCGCGCGCTTCCCGGCGCGGACCGGCCCGGACGGCCAGGCCGTGCTGCTGGAGGACCAGGACCGGCGGCTGTGGGACCGGTCCGCGATCCGCCGGGGGCTGGCCGCTTTCGGCGCCGCGGCGAAGAAGGGCCTCGGCCCGTACGGGCTGCAGGCCGGGATCGCGGCGTGCCACGCGGCGGCACCGTCGGTCGCCGAGACCGACTGGGACCGCATCGTGCTGCTCTACGAGGCGCTGGGGCGGGTCGCGCCGTCCCCGGTCGTCGAGCTCAACCGGGCCGTCGCCGTGGCCATGGCGAGCGGCCCGCAGCGGGCCCTCGAGATCGTCGACGACCTCGTCGCCACCGACCGGCTGCCCGGCTCGCACCTGCTGCCCGGGGTCCGCGGCGAGCTGCTTATCCGCCTCGGCCGCACCGCCGAGGCGCGGGCGGAGCTGGAGCTCGCCGCCCGCCTGTGCCGCAACGCCCCGGAGCGGGCGGTGCTGCTGCGCAAGGCGGAAGCCCTGTCCTGACGCTTTGCCGTGCACGTCACCGCCGGGGGAGGGAATAGCCTCGTCAGGGGCGAATTCCCGGCCGGCACGACTTGTGCGTCACGCTGCGCCGCAGGGCGGTGCGGTCCTACCGTCAGCACATGAAGATCGCATTGACCGGTGGGACCGGCTACATCGGCTCCGTGGTGCTGGAGCAGCTCATCGCGGCGGGCCACGCCGTCACGGCGCTGGTGCGCAGCGACGAGGCGGCGGCGAAGGTCCGCAAGGCGGGCGCGGAGGCCGCCGTCGGCGACGTCTACGACACCGCGTGGACGGCGCGGCTGTTCTCGGCCGCCGACGCCGTGGTGCACACCGCGGCGCCCGGCGACGCGACCAGCGAGCAGTTCGACCGGGCGATCGTGGCGGCGGCGGTCGAGGCGCTGTCCGGCACCGGCAAGCCCTACGTGCACACCAGCGGCGTGTGGCTCTACGGCGACAACGCCGACATCACCGAGGACTCGCCGTTCGCGCCGCCGGCCCTGACCGCGTGGCGGACGGCGGTCGAGCGGCAGGTGCTCGACGCGGACCTGGTGGCCACGATCGTCACGCCCGGCATCGTGTACGGCCACGGCGGCGGCATCCCGGCGGGGGTCCTCGCACCGGGCCGGGACGAGGCCGGACGGGTCAAGCTCGTCGGCGACGGCACGCAGCACTGGACGACCGTGCACGTGGAGGACGCGGCCGCGCTGTACGTCGCCGTGGCCGAGCGCGGCGAGCGGCTGGGCCACGTGCTCGCCGTGTCCGGGGCCAACCCGACGGTGCGCGAGGTCGCCGAGGCGGCATCCGGCGGCGCCGGGGTGGCACCGGAGACCGCCGATGACTCCCGGGCCCGCTTCGGCGCCCTGTTCGCCGACGCGCTGCTGCTGGACCAGCGGGCCACCGGCGCGAAGGCCCGCTCGCTGGGCTGGACGCCGACCCGGCCGACGCTGCTGGAGGAGCTCAGCCGCTAGCGACGCAGAACTCGTTGCCCTCCGGGTCGAGCATGACGATGTGGCCGAGCTGCCCGCCGTAGGACTCCTCACGCACGTGCGTGGCGCCCGCGGCGGCCAGCGCGGCCGCCTTCTGGCGGATCAGGTGCGGCCCGGCCACCCGGACGTCGATGTGCATCCGGTTCTTGGCGGTCTTGCGCTCCGGCACGCGCAGGAAGCCGATCGCCGGGCCGGCGCCGTCCGGGTCGACGATCGACGCGCCGTCCGGCTCGTCGTAGCCGGGCTCGGACACGTAACCGAGGGCGGCCGCCCAGAATGCGGCGAGGGCGTGCGGGTCGGCCGCGTCGCAGCCGAGCGTCCAGCGGGTCGCCATGGCGATGAGCCTACCGGCGGTGGGCCGGCACGCCGAGCAACGGCATCCGCCACAACGGAAGGTCGGCTTCACCCAGGAGCGTGCGCATCCGCAGGGTCAGGTGGCGGGCGACGTAGAACAGCCAGCCCGCGAGAGGCAGCTCGGCCAGCAGTGCGGTGGCGAGGCTGATCCAGCGGTCCGGACCCGCGGCCGTCATGATGTCGAACCAGGCGTCGCACATGAGCAGGGTGCCGCTGACGACCGCCGCCAGCACGACGATCTGCCGGCGCCGCACCGCCGCCCACGCCGTGAGGGCGAGGGCGGCGGCGAGGACCAGGTCGAAGCCGATCCAGGTGGCCCGCCAGTGCCCGGCGAGGTACCGCGGCGGCAGCGTCCACGCCAGCGCCGCCACCCACGGGATCATGACGAGGCTGGCGGTGGCGACCACGATGACGAACCGGCGCCGCGCCTGCCTGTCGGTGTGCGGCGCCGGGACGAGGCGGCTGAGACGCCGGGCCAGGTCGGCCCGCTCGGACGGGGACATCCGAGTGAGCTCGTCTTCGGTGATCGGCACTCAGCGGCCGCGCTGGGCCCGGTACCGCTTGACCAGGGCGGCGGTCGACGGGTCCAGCGCCGACGTGTCGCCGCCGCCGGTGAGGGCCGGCTCGATCCGCTTGGCGAGGACCTTGCCGAGCTCCACGCCCCACTGGTCGAAGGAGTCGATGTCCCAGACGGCGCCCTGGACGAAGACCTTGTGCTCGTACAGGGCGATGAGCTGCCCGAGCACCGACGGGGTCAGCTTGTCGGCGAGGATCGTCGTGGTGGGCCGGTTGCCGCGGAACGTGCGGTGCGGCACCTCCTCGGCGGCGACCCCCTCCGCGGCGACCTCCTCGGACGTCTTGCCGAACGCGAGGGCCTGGCCCTGCGCGAACAGGTTGGCCATCAGCAGGTCGTGCTGCCCGGCGAAGACGCCGAGGCCGGGCGCCGGCTGCGCGAAGCCGATCAGGTCCGCCGGGATGAGCATCGTGCCCTGGTGGATGAGCTGGTAGTAGGCGTGCTGGCCGTTGGTGCCGGGGGTGCCCCACACGACCGGGCCGGTCTGCCACTCGACCGGGTGACCCTCGTGGTCCACCGACTTGCCGTTGGACTCCATGTCCAGCTGCTGCAGGTAGGCGGTGAAGCGGGACAGGTAGTGGCTGTAGGGCAGCACCGCGTGCGTCTGCGCGTCGTGGAAGTTGCGGTACCAGACGCCGAGCAGCCCCAGCAGCAGCGGCGCGTTGGACTCCGGGGGAGCGGTCCGGAAGTGCTCGTCCATGGCGTGGAACCCGTCGAGCATCTCCCGGAAGCCGTCCGGGCCGAGCGCGATCATGAGCGAGAGGCCGATCGCGCTGTCGTAGGAGTAGCGCCCGCCGACCCAGTCCCAGAACTCGAACATGTTGGTCGTGTCGATGCCGAACTTCGCGACCTCGCCGGCGTTGGTCGACACGGCGACGAAGTGCTTCGCGACCGCGGACTCGTCGCCGCCGAACGCGTCGAGCAGCCACTGCCGGGCGGCGGTCGCGTTGGTGATCGTCTCGATCGTGGTGAACGTCTTCGACGACACGATGAACAGCGTCCTCGCCGGGTCCGCCGCGCGGACCGCCTCGTAGAGGTCGGCGCCGTCGACGTTGGAGACGAAGTGCATCTCCAGGTTGCGGTCGGTGTAGCCGCGCAGCACCTCGTAGGCCATCGCGGGGCCGAGGTCGGAGCCGCCGATGCCGATGTTGACGATCGTGCTGATCCGCTCGCCGGTGTGCCCGGTCCAGGCGCCGGAGCGGACCCGCTCGGCGAACGCCGCCATCCGGTCCAGCACCGCGTGCACCTTCGGCACGACGTTCTCGCCGTCGACCTCGACGACCGCGTCGCGCGGGGCGCGCAGCGCGGTGTGCAGGACCGCCCGGTGCTCGGTGAAGTTGATCCTGTCACCGCGGAACATGGCGTCGCGCAGCTCGGCGACGTTGCAGGCGGCGGCGAGGTCGCGCAGCAGGCCGAGGGTCTCGTCGGTGACCAGCTGCTTGCCGTAGTCGAGGTACAGGTCGCCGACCTGCAGGGAGTACTTCTCGCCGCGGCCCGGGTCCTCCGCGAACAGGTCCCGCAGGTGCACCTCACCCAGCTCGGCGCGGTGTTTCGCCAGCGCGGCCCATTCGGGCAGTTGGTTGAGTCGGCCGTGAGCCATCAGTACTCCTTCAGCGAGGTCACACTCTCACTGGGATTGTGCCCCTTTCGGGTGCGTCTCGTCCTCCGTGCGCCGATCTTGCGGTTGGTCCCGCCCGGTGACGAGAGCCGCCGCCGGGCCGTCGGGCGCCGCCTCGGGCACCGTCGCGGCAGCGGTGGACCGCCGGCGCAGGCCGATCAGGACCGCGGCGACCGTGGTGACCGCGACGACGGCGCCGACCGTGGCCGTCGGCACCTCGAACAGCTTCAGCGCGCTCGCGATCAGCACGATGACCAGCGCGGCCCGCACCACGCCGGCGGGGGCGCGCGAGGACAGGCGGGCGCCGATGAGCACGCCGGGGATCGAGCCGACGAGGACCGCGGCGGCGAGGTCGAGCTTGAGGTCGCCGAAGAACGCGTGGCCCAGCGCCGCCGCGGCGACCAGCGGGATGGCCTGCACCAGGTCGGTGCCGACGAGGTCGTTGGGGCGCAGCATCGGGTACAGCGCGAGAAGGATCACAATGATCAGCGAGCCGGACCCGACGGACGTCATCCCGACGACGAGCCCGCCGAGCGCGCCGAGCAGGACGGTCGGCACGGGCCTGACGACCAGCGGTTTGTCCGACTTTTCGCCTTTGCTGCTCTTGTACGACTTGAGCAACAGCCCGACGACGGCGAGCAGCAGTGCCACGCCGAGCGCCACCCGGACGATGTCCTGGACCTCCTCGCCGTCGCCGAGCGCCCGCATGAGCAGCACCCCGGCGAACGCCGACGGCACGCTGCCCAGGCACAACCAGCGCACGAGCGCCCAGTTGACGGTGCCGCGGCGGGCGTGCACCCAGCCGCCGAACGGCTTCATCACCGCGCTCGCCGCCAGGTCGCTGGAGACCGCCGCCAGGGGAGGGACCCCGAAGAACAGCACCAGGATCGGGGTCATCAGCGCGCCGCCGCCCATGCCGGTCAGCCCGACGACGATGCCGACGCCGAGCCCAGCCAGGGCCATCACAGGATCCACCGGCGAATTGTGCACTATGCCGGTGGACTTTGTCGGTACCGAACGGGGCTGCGCGGCGCAGGTCACGCCGATAGCGTGTGCCGATGCAGGTTGGCAACGAGGTCAGGCTGGTGTTCTGGTCCGTCGCGGCGGCGGCCGCGCTGCTGGCCGTCGACACGTTCGTGACGGCCGTCGTCACCCGCGACCTCGCGGTGCTGCACACCGTGCTCATGTCGCCCAGCTCGCTGCGCCAGGTCGAGGCGGACTACCACAACAACCTGCTGGTCGCGGCGGTCGGCACGGTCCTGCTCGCGGCGCTGACCCTCGTCGTTCGGCGGCGCAGCCCCAAGATCAGGGCGGTGCTCTGGGTGATCGGCCCGCTGCTCGGCCTCGCGCTGCTGTGCGGGCTCGTCGGCGGCCCCGAGTGGGCGGTCGCGCCGACGGGCGAGGAGCCGGAGCTGCTGCGGCAGGAGTACGCCCGGGCCGTGCCGGAGTGGTACCTGTGGGTGCACGGCGTCGCCGGGCTCATCGCGGCGGGCCTGCTGTTCTTCGTCGCCGGCTTCCTCGTCCGCGGCGACCTGCGCGAGTACTACATGGAAGGGCACGGCACCGGCGACAGCTACCGCTCCTGGATCGACCGGACCAGCGCCTAGTTGGTCGCGGCCTGACCGGCGTCGCGGCGCGTCTCGTCCGTCGTGGCGGTGGACCGTCCCCGGTCGCCGGCGCCGTCGCCGTGCTTCACTGAACGGTAGGCGCCGATCGACACGTCGACGATCCTGTCGTCGGCGTGGACCATTTCTCACCGGCGCATCGACGTTGCCCACGCGGGCGTCCGGGTTTTCGCGACGGCCCGTGCGGGCACGCGGAAAGTCTGTCGTTCCCCCGCGATTTGCGGCGTCGGGCGCCACATCCGGCGAGGGTGCCACGGAAATGTCAGACCCTGCGGCTACGCTCGCGGGCAGCAGCGCACCAGATCATTGGAGAGCATCGAGTTGACCGCACAACCCGAGACCTTGTATGGAGCTGACGACCTCACGCTCCTCGAAGGGCTGGACGCTGTCCGCAAACGGCCCGGCATGTATATCGGCTCGACCGACAGCCGGGGCGTCGCTCACCTGTTCAACGAGATCGTCGACAACTCCACCGACGAGGGCATCGCGGGCCACGCGACCCGCGTCGAGGTGACCCTGCACGCCGACGGTTCCGTCCAGGTCGACGACGACGGCCGCGGCATCCCCGTCGGCGTCCACGCGAAGTCGGGCATGTCCGGCGTCGAGCTCGTGCTGACCCGGCTGCACGCCGGCGGCAAGTTCGGCGGCTCCGGCTACAAGACCTCCGGTGGTCTGCACGGCGTCGGCGCCTCCGCGGTCAATGCGCTGTCGCACCGCTTCGACGTCACCGTGCGGCACAGCGGCAAGGTCCACCACATGGCCTTCCAGCACGGCGTCCCCGGCGACTTCGACGGTGCCGGCCCGAGCGCGCCGTTCACCCGCCGCTCCGGGCTCAATGTCACGGGGCGGATGAAGCGGGGCCAGTCCACCGGCACCTCGATCCGCTATTGGCACGACTCGCGCTACTTCGAGACCGGTGCCGCGCTCGACGTCGAGGCGGTCCGCGCCAAGCTGCGCAACACGGCCTTCCTCGTCCCCGGCGTGACCTATGTGCTCAAGGACGCGACCGGCGGGCAGATCTCGACCGAGACGTTCCACTATCCCAACGGGCTCGCCGACATGGTGGAGTTCCTGGCGCCGTCCGGCGACCGCGCGGTCTGCGGGCTGCTGCACATCACCGGCGAGGGCACCTACAAGGAGAATGCCGCCGACGAGAACGGCGTCATGAAGGCCAATGTCGAGCGCCGCGCCGAGGTCGAGATCGCGCTGCGCTGGGGCACCGGCTATGAGCGGATCGTCGAGTCCTTCACCAACACGATCCGCAACGTGCACGGCGGCACGCACCGCCGCGGCTTCGAGCGCGGTGCGCTGCGCGCCCTCGCCGACGCGATCCGCAACACCCGCGGCCTGCTGCGCCCGAAGGAGGACCTGCCGACCCTCGACGACGTCCTCGAAGGCATGACGGCCGTCATCCACGTGCGCATCCCCGAGCCGCAGTTCACCTCGCAGACCAAGGACGAGCTGTCCACTGCGCCGGTGACCCGGGTCGTGCAGGGGATCGTCGAGCAGCAGATCAAGGCGTGGATCGAGGCCCGCAAGACCAAGGTCGAGGCGCGCACGGTCCTGCAGAAGATCGTCGACGCGGCGCGGGTCCGCCTCACGCAGAAGCAGCAGAAGGACGCCGCCCGCCGCAAGACGGCGCTGGAGGGCGCGTCGATGCCGGCGAAGCTCGTCGACTGCCGCTCCACCGGCGTGCAGCGCAGCGAGCTGTTCATCGTCGAGGGTGACAGCGCCCTCGGCACCGCCCGCATGGCCCGCTCCTCGGAATATCAGGCGCTGCTGCCGATCCGCGGCAAGATCCTCAATGTGCAGAAGGCCAACATCCAGCAGGTCCTGGACAATGCCGAGTGCTCCGCGATCGTGCAGGTGCTCGGCGCCGGGTCCGGCCGCACGTTCGACCTGGAGTCGATGCGCTACGGCCGGATCCTGATCATGGCCGACGCCGATGTCGACGGCTCGCACATCCGCACCCTGCTCATCACGCTCTTCGCCAAATACATGCGCCCGGCGATCGCCGACGGCCGGCTCTATGCCGCCGTCCCGCCGTTGCACAAGATCGTCACCAAGGGCCGCAACCCCGAGACGATCTACACCTACACGCAGCAGGAGATGGTCAGCACCGTCACCCGGCTGGAGAAGGCCGGCAAGCAGGTCGTCACGCCGATCCCGCGGTTCAAGGGTCTGGGCGAGATGGACGCCGACGAGCTGTGGGACACCACGATGAATCCGGCGACCAGGGCCGTGCGGCGCATCACCCTGGAGGACGTCGACAAGGCCGAAGAGGTCCTCGAGCTGCTCATGGGTGAGCGGGTCGAGCCCCGGCGCAACTGGCTCATCGAGGCCGCGCCGCGGGTCGACCAAGAGAACATCGACGCCTGAGTCAGGAAGGGTAGTTCGCCGACATGGCACGCAAGGCCACACCAATGAAGGCCGACCTGTCCGCCTTCGACCAGGCGGGTGCGCGGGTCCTCAACAACCCGCTGATCACCGAGGTCGAGGACTCCTACCTGGAGTATGCGTATTCGGTCATCCACTCCCGCGCGCTGCCCGACGCGCGCGACGGCCTCAAGCCGGTGCACCGCCGCATCCTGTTCTCGATGAGCGAGCAGGGGCACCGCCCCGACCGCGGCCACGTCAAGTCGTCCCGCGTCGTCGGTGACGTCATGGGCAAGTATCACCCCCACGGCGACAGCGCGATCTATGACGCGATGGTCCGCATGGCGCAGGACTTCTCGCTCAACGTGCCGCTCATCGACGGCCACGGCAACTTCGGCTCGCCCGACGACGGCCCGGCCGCCTCGCGGTATACCGAAGCGAGGATGTCGCGGGAGGCGATGCTGCTCGTCGGTGAGCTCGACGAGGGCACCGTCGACTTCCGGCCCAACTACGACGGCTCCCTCGAAGAGCCCTCGGTGCTGCCGGCCGCGTTCCCCAACCTGCTGGTCAACGGCTCGTCCGGCATCGCCGTCGGCATGGCGACCAACATGATCCCGCACAACCTCGGCGAGGTCGTCGCCGCCGCGCGCTGGCTGATCAACCACCCGGCCGCCACCCTGGACAAGCTCATGGAGTTCGTCCCCGGCCCCGACCTGCCCACCGGCGGCCTGCTGCTCGGCCTCGACGAGGTCCGCCGCGCCTACGAGACCGGCCGCGGCGTCGTGCGCATGCGCGGCCGGGTCGAGATCGGCCTGCTCGAAGGCAGCCGCGGCCGCCAGGCGATCACCGTCACCGAGCTGCCCTACGGCATCGGCGCCGAGAAGGTCATCGAGAAGATCACCGACGAGGTCAACAAGACCAAGCGCCTGCAGGGCATCGCCGACGTCAAGGACCTCACCGACCGGGAAAACGGGACCCGCCTCGTCATCGAGTGCAAGGTCGGCGTCAACCCGCAGGCGCTGCTCGCCGATCTGTACAGGCTGACCCCCCTGGAGCAGTCCTTCGGCGTCAACAACCTCGTCCTCGTCGACGGCCAGCCGCAGACCCTGGGCCTCAAGCCGCTGCTGGAGGTCTTCCTCGCGCACCGCTACGAGGTCGTGACCCGGCGCACCGAGTTCCGCCGCAAGAAGCGCCAGGACCGGCTGCACCTCGTCGACGGCCTGCTCATCGCGCTGCTCGACATCGACCGCGTCGTCGCCCTCATCCGCGCCAGCGAGAACGCCGCGGCCGCCAAGGCGTCCTTGATGAGCGAGTTCGGCCTCACCGACATCCAGGCCACCTACATCCTCGACACCCCGCTGCGCCGCCTCACCCGCTACGACCGCATCGAGCTCGAAGCCGAGCAGGCCCGGCTCAACGAGGAGATCGCCGCCCTCAGCCAGATCCTCGACGACGAGAAGGTCCTCAAGAAGGTCGTCTCCGACGAGCTCGCCGCCGTGGTCAAGGAGTTCGCCCAGCCGCGCCGCACCACCCTCATCGACGGCGACCTCAAGGAGGTCCTCGCCGCGTCCATCCCCGCCGGCCCGCTCGAGGTGTCCGACGACCCGTGCCAGGTCCTGCTCTCCGCGACCGGCCTCGTCGCCCGCACCGCCGCCGAGTCGGAGGAGGCCCCCGAGGGCAGCCGCAAGGCCGGCCGCGACAAGCACGACACCGTCCGCGCCGTCGTGCACACCACGGCCCGCGGCCAGGTCCTGCTCGTCACCAGCCTCGGCCGCGCCTTCAAGGTCGACGTCCTGCCCCTGCCCGTCCTGCCCGAGCAGACCGGCACCGTCTCCCTGCGCGGCGGCATGTCCACCGCCGAGCTCGTCTCCCTCCAGGCCGGCGAGACCGTCGTCGCCCTGGCCCCGCTCGGCGGCCCCGGCGCCGAAGGCTCACCGGGCCTCGCCCTCGGCACCCGCAACGGCATGGTCAAGATCTGCGCCCCCGAGTGGCCCGTCCGCGCCGACGAGTTCGAGGTCATCGGCCTCCGCGACGGCGACGAGGTCGTCGGCGCCACCTGGCTCGCCGACGGCACGGAGACCCTCGCCTTCGTCTCCTCCGACGCGTCCCTGCTCCGCTTCCCGGCCAAGCTCGTCCGCCCCCAGGGCCTCAAGGGCGGCGGCATGGCCGGCATCGCCCTCCCCGACGGCGCCCAGGTCCTCTTCTTCGCCGCCGTCAACACCCAGGACCCCCAGCACGGCGAGCCCATGGTCGTCACCGCCACCATCGGCAACGCCAAGATGACCCCGCTCCGCCTCTACCCGGCCAAGGGCCGCGCCACCGGCGGCGTCCGCGCCCAGCGCTTCCTCAAGGGCGAGACCCGGCTGGTCCTCGCCTGGGTCGGCCCCCGCCCCGCCGCCTCATCCGCCAAGGGCGAACCCCGCGACCTGCCAGCCCCCGACCAGCGCCGCGACGGCTCAGGCGCCCAGCTCCGAGCCCCGGAAATCGTCGGCCACCTCGTCGAACGCGGCTGACCCCCGCCCGGGCCGCCCATCCCTCCCGGGATCGGCGGCCCGGTCCGTTGCGCTTCCATCCGTCCCGCTCTTTCCGCGGCCGCCTCACGGGCCGGTTCGGTCCGGTTGAACGCGGCCGGCCCTCGCCTCGGGCGGTCCGGCCTACTGTTCTTTCACCCGCCCCGCTCTTTTCTGTGGCCGCCTCACACGTGGTTTGGTCTCGTCGAGTGCGGTCGGCCCTCGCCCCGGGCGGTGCGTCCCTCGCAGTTCGGCGGCCCGGTCCGTTGCCCTTTCACCCGTCCCGCTCCTTCTGCGGCCGCCTCACGGGCCGGTTCGGTCTGGTTGAACGCGGCTGCCCCTCGCCTCGGGCCGTTCATCCCTCCCGGGTTCGGCGGCTGCGCCCACCGCCCTTCCACCCCTCCCGCTACTTCCGCATCCTGGTCCGGTTGGTCCGGTTCGGTCTGCAGCGGGCCGGGTTTGTGCATCGGCCGGCAACGCGGGCGGCATCGGTCGCGGCAGGCAACGGTCCGGCGTCGCCGGGCGCGGCCCAGGCCGGTGGTTGTGAGGATCGCCCTGCCAGCCCCCGGCCAGCGCCGCGACGGCTCAGTCACCCAATTCCGAGCCCCGGAATTCGTCGGCCACCTCGTCGAACGCGGCTGACCCCGCCCGGGCCGCCCATCCCTCCCGGGATCGGCGGCCCGGTCCGTTGCCCTTCCACCCATCCCGCTCTTTTCTGTGGCCGCCTTACACGCCGGTTCGGTCTGGTTGGACGCGGTTGGCCCTCGCCTCGGGCGGTCCATCCCTCTCGGATCGGCGGCCCGGCCCACCGCGCTTCGAACCGCCCCGCTCCTTCTGCGTCCGCCTCGTGGGCCGGTTCGGTCTCGTCGAACGCGACTGGCCTTCGCCTGGGCCGTTCATCCCTCTCGGGTTCGGCGGCTGCGTCCACCGCCCTTCCACCCCTCCGTACCCTGGTCCGGTTTCGGTCTGTAGCGGGCCGGGGTTGTGCATCGGCCGGCAACGCGGGCGGGCATCGGTCGCGGCAGGCAACGGTCCGGGGTCGCCGAGCACGGCCCAGCCGGTGGCGGTGCGGATCGCCGTTCTTGAGTTCCCGGTTGACTGAGCGGGTGCCGTTCTCGGCCTCGTCTCGGGCGCCATTCCGCGGCCGTCTCCGCACGCGGTTCGACTGGTTCGCCGACCTCGGTCAGGACACCGGCCCGGTTCGGTCTGCAGCGGGCCGGGCTGTGGTGGATCGGTGGGCCCTGTCGCGGGCGTCAGCTGCAGCGGCCTGCGATGCGGCACAGGTCCGGCGCCGGATGGTGAGGCTCAGGCCGGTGACGGTGACGGTGACGGGCGGCGAGCTGCGGGCGGCGGCGTTTTCCCGGGGACTGTGGGGCGCCGTTTTCGGCCTCGCCTCGGGCGTCCAATCGCCGCCGTCTTCGCACGGTGGTCCTGCGGGGTTCGGGTCGGCCTGCAGGGGGCCGGGGCGTGGATCGGTGGGCGACGTTGTGTGTCGGCTGCGGCGGACTGCGATGCGGCACCGGTCCGGTGTCGCATGGCGGGGCTCAGATTGGTGACGATGCGGCGTCGCATGGCGCGGCTCAGGTCGGTGGCGGTGCGGGTCGTCGGTGGCGGCGGGCATTCCGGTGACTGCGGGGGCGCCGTTGTCGGCCTCGCCTCGGGCGCTTCTTCGCCGCCGGCCGTAGCGGCGTGGGCGGCGGCTGCGAGGGCGGGCCGGCTATGTTCGCCGTGCCGGGTCGGGTGGTCGTGCCCGGGTGGCTGGGTTGGTGTCGCCGGGCTCGGTCGGTCGCGGGCCTGGGAAAGGCCGAAGGCTGGATGTCCGCGCCCGAGCGATGTTTGAGCCGGCTGTGGCCAGTGGCATGCAGGTCCAAGGCCGAGCCGAAGAAGCCTGGAGCGGGCCGGGTGTGCTGCGCGTCAGGGGGCGTAGACGAGGTCCATGGTGTCGGTGTGGGCCGGCCAGGTGAGGGTGAGGTGCCAGCAGCCGGGCTGGGGCAGGTCGATGATGGACGGGTCCCGGGCCGCCGGTGACGTGGCGTTGCACGGGGGTGGCGGTGCCGTCCAGGTGGCTTCGATCAGCAGGTCGCCGGGCTGGGTGGGGACCGAGGCCACCCAGAGGATCTTGTTGGAGGAGCCGTCCGGTCTGGTCACGGCCAGAGGGTGGCCGAACATGGCGGCCACGATCTCGCCCTTGTCGCCAAGGACGTGGGGCATGCTCGAGTCGCCGGTGAAGCCGGCGCGGGCCCATTCGGGCAGGGGGCCGGTCTCGACGGGGGAGCCGCAGCCGGTCCGGTGGGCGGTGGGCGGTGACGTGGCGTCGCCGGTGCAGGCGGCGCAGAGCAGCACCGCGACCGCCAGCGGCAGCCAGGAGGGGAACGAAAGTCTCACGTCAGGCCCGAGTCGCGAACGGCTCATCGCGTTCCCAAAGGCAGGGCGAGCAGGCTCTCGGCCGTCTCGGCGATGGTGTCCTCGACCGGGCGTGGTTTCCAGCCGAGCACGCGTTCGGCCTTCGCGGACGTCGCGGCGAGGTTGCGGCCCAGCAGCGCGCGCAGGGCTCGCAGCTGTGGGTTGACCAGGGCGAGGCCGCGCGCGATCAGCAGTGGCATCTCCCGGGTCGGCACCTTCGCGGCGCGGTCGCCGAGGCGTTCGCGCAGGACGGCGGCGATGTCACGCTGCCAGAGGCTGGGGCCGGCGGTGGCGATGAAGCGTTCGCCCGCGGCGGCGGGCTCGGTCATCGCCAGCACGTGCAGGGAGGCCACGTCGCGTACGTCGACGTAACCGGAGGCGAACTTCAGCAGCGCGGGCATCGAGCCGTCCAGCATGCGGGCGATGAGGTTGAGCGACGGTGAGTAGTCCGGGCCGAGCACCGGGCCGAGCACGGCCGTCGGGTTGACCGTCGCCAGTTCGAGCCCGCGGCCCTCGGTGGCCACGAAGTCCCAGGCGGCACGTTCCGCGAGGGTCTTGGATCGCTGGTACGGCGCGATGCCGGCGGTCACGTCCGTCCAGTCGTGCTCGGTGAACGGGGTGTGGCGCGGCGGGTGACCGTAGGCGACGGCGCCGATCGCGGAGGTCATGACGACGCGCCGTACGCCGGCGTCGCGGGCCGCGCGCAGGACCCGCAGCGTGCCGTCGACGGCCGGGCGGACCATCTCGTCGTCGTTGCGCGGCACGCTGGTCAGGGTGGGCGACGCGACGTGCAGCACGAAGTCGCAGCCGGTCGCCGCCTCGCGCCAGCCTTCGTCGGCGCTCAGGTCGGCGCGGACCACACTGAGGCCGTCGTGCCGCAGCATCGCGCGGACCTGCGGCTCGCGGGCCAGGTCGCGCACGGTCGTGCGCACCGAGTGCCCGGCTTCGAGCAGCGTCAGCGCGCACCGGCTGCCGATGTAGCCCGAACCGCCGGTCACCAGAACGTCAGCCACGGTTTGCTCCCCCCAGGGTGTCCGTACAACGGAAACCCCAAGGTAATGGAGACCTCTCCACTTGGTCAACGGTTAAGTGGAGATATCTCCAGAAGGGTGGGTGCCGAGGCCGTCGAGGATCAGGGTCAGCATGGGTTGCGTCCGGTCCGGTGCGGAGCGCCAGAGGGCTCCCGTGAGCTGCAGGAAGTCGCCGGGCTCGGCGTCGGCGCGGATGCTGCCGTCGCGCTTGCCGGCGTCGAGCAGGCCGGTGATCGCGGCGATCGCCGGGCCGTAGGTCTGCGCCGTGATCGACGCGTGCGCGTCCGGGCTGAGGGCGGCGCCGAGGGCGTGCTTCGTGCGCATGGCGTCCACCAGGTCGGTCGTCCAGCGCCGCAGCGCCTCCACCGGTGTCAGCGTGGCGAGCAGGCCGGTCGCCGAGCCGGTGAGGTGGTCGACCTCGTCCCGGTAGATGTCCAGGATGAGCGCCTCGCGGGACGGGTAGTTGCGGTACAGGGTGCCGGGGCCGACGCCGGCCCGCTGCGCGATCTGGTTCATCGAGGTGTTGCCGTCCTCGGCGAACGCCTGACGGGCGGCGGCGAGGATGCGGGCCCGATTCTCGCGGGCGTCTGCGCGCACCATCCGGGGGAGTCTAGTCGTCGTAGGACTCGGCCAGCTCGGCGAAGGCCGCCTCGACCGGCCGCAGCGCGGCGAGCAGCTCGGCGACGGGCCGCCTGCCGGTGAAGCGGGCGTAGCCGCGGCCGACGGTCAGCAGGGCGATCAGGGCGTCCCCGTCGCCGGTCGGCAGGGCGCCCGCCGCGTCCTCCCAGAACAGGACGTGGTCCTCGGCGTCGTCCTCCTTGAAGGCGGCCGCGCCGGCCACCATCAGCAGCAGCTGCCGGGCCGGGGCCTCCCAGGAACCCGACCGGCCGGGCGTCCAGAGGTACGCCTCCAGTACGCCGTCATGGTGGCGCAGCACGGTGATGCCGTCGGAGTCGAGGTCCGCGACGAGCGAGCGGGGCGTCACGGACGCGTCGGGCGCGGGGAACGGGCCGTCCGGGGTGCGGTCGGACCACCACCAGCCGGTGAACATCTCCGCCGGGTTCTCGATGATCGCGGCGTCGGGCACCGGGGTGTCGAGCCACTCGTCGAAGGACTTCGCGGGCATGGCGATCCGGGCCGCCGTGATGAAGGTGTACGACACGGCTACAGCCAACCAGAGCGGCGGAAGAGCCGGTGCAGGACCACCGACCCGGCGGCCATGACCAGCAGGGTCGCGTAGAAGCCGTACTGCCACTGCAGGCCGGGGATGTGTTCGAAGTTCATCCCGTAGATCCCCGCGATGGCGGTCTGCAGCGCGGCGATGGCGGCCCACGACGCGATCTTGCGCATGTCGTTGTTCTGGTCCAGGCCGACCTGGGCGAGCCGCGCCTGCAGGATCGAGTCGAGCAGCTCGTTGTCGGAGCCGACCCGCTCCACCACCTGGGTGAGCCGGCCGAGCAGGTCGGCGAAGTACTGCCGCAGCTGCGGCGGCAGCTCCACCACCGCGGGGTCGTTCATCCGCCGCAGCGGCGCCTGCAGCGGCACCACGGCCCGCTTGAACTCGACCAGCTCCCGCTTCAGCTGGTAGATCTGCTGCACGTCACAGCCGCCGACGCGCAGGAACGCGGTCTGCTCCAGCTGCTCCACGTCCTGCTCCACGTGCGTGGCGACGTCGTGGTAGACCTCGACCATCCGGTCGCACACCGCATAGGCGACCGCCCACGGGCCGTTGCCGAGCATGGCGGGGCGCTGCTCGAGGTACTGGCGGACGTCCGCGAGCGCGCCGGCGCCGCCGTGCCGGACGGACACGACGAAGTGCGGCCCGATGAGCAGCGTGACGGCGCCCGTGTCGACGACCTCGGAGGTGGCGGTCAGCTCGGCGTGCTCGACGTAGCGGGCGGTGCGGACCACGAGCATCGTCACGTCGCCGCGCCGCTCGACGGCGGGCCGGCGCTCCACCGCGAGGGACTTCTCGACGGTGAGGTCGTCGAGGCCGAGCTCCTCGGCGACGGCCGTGAACTGCGCCCACGTCGGCTCGAAGAGCCCCAGCCACACGAAGCCGTTGCGCCGCCGGCGGGCCGCCGCGTAAGCATCCTGGAACGAGTGCCCGCCGGGCTGGCGCACGCCGCGCACATAGAGCGCGCAGTCGACGACCGCGTCCTGCGAGGGGTCGGCGAGCAGGTGCGGCAGCGGCTCGGCGGGTTGCAGGTGCCGCATCATCCGGCCGATCATCCTGCCGACCCGGCGGCCGACCTTGACCTGCTGCACCCCTGACCCCCTTCACGCGGTAGCGCCACGCTACCGCGTTGATCGTCAGCGGGTATCGGCCGCGCGGGGTAGTGCGGGGCTCTCGTCGAGCTGGACGTAGAGCAGGGTGCCGAGCACGAGCAGGGTGCCGGCGAAGACCTCCCAGCCCAGCGCGATCCCGGCGACGGTGACGACCACGCACTGCACCACCAGCGCGACCATCGTCCAGCGGCGGGCCTCGCGGTGCCGCAGCGCCGAGGCCAGCAGCCACCCGCCGAGGGTGACCAGCAGCGCGCCGAGGACGACGGCGGCGACCCGGATCCCGGTCTGCGCGTGGCCGGGGTCTGCGCCGTTGAGTGACATCGAATAGGCGCCGATCACCCCGCCGACGACGAACAGCGCGGCGCCGACGACCACGCCCTCGACGATGATCCCGATCGCCGCGACCAGCAGCGCCACCATTCGCATCCGGTCAAGTTACTCTCCGGTAGCTCAGGCTTCAAGACCCGTCGATGGCGTTGTGAACGGTCGCCGCGCGCCCGTCCCCAACGGGTGACGCCCCCGGTGATATGGACGAAGTGGTATGAGGTGGGCCGTCGGCAGCCATTGCTATATGTACATGCGTGGCTACCGTCACGACTGTTCCGCTGCCAGGGAGGCCGAGTGAAACGATCGATCGCCGCCGCCAGTGCATTGCTGCTCACCGGCGGCATACTGGCCGCCGTCGCGTCACCAGCTAGCGCGTCGCCCAGTACGCCAGTGCCCTCGTCGCTGCAGGCGCACCGGGCCGACATCCGCGCCGCCGACAGCGAGGCGTACACCGTCACCAGCAGCAAGAAGGACGCCAACGGCGCGTCGCATACCAAGTACGCCCGCACCTATCACGGCCTGCGGGTCTACGGCGGGGACTTCGTCGTGCACACCGCCCCGGACGGCACGTTCGCCGGCACCTCCGTCGGCCTGCACGCGCCGCTGACCGCCGCCACCACCGCCACGGTGTCGAAGACGGCCGGCGCGGCCAAGGCGAAGTCCGCCTTCCAGGGTTCGATCACCGCGGTCGGCAGCCCCGAGCTGTTCATCGACGCCAGCGACGGCACCGGCGTGCTGTCCTACGAGACCGTGATCAGCGGCTGGCGGGCGGACGGGCAGACCCCGTCGAAGCTGCACGTCATCACGGACGCCACCACCAACGCGGTCCGCGGCTCGTTCGACGAGATCGAGACCGTCAACGGCACCGGCAACAGCATCTACTCCGGCGCGGTCACCATCGACACCACGCTGTCGGGCTCGACCTACCAGATGATCGACCCGTCGCACGGCAACGGCCGCACCTGCGACATGAACAACGGCACCAGCACCTGCACGACGTTCACGGACGCGGACAACGTGTGGGGCACCGGCGCCAACTCCAACCGCCAGTCCGCGGGCGTCGACGCGCACTTCGGCGCGGCGAAGACGTTCGACTACTACAAGAACGTGCACGGCCGTAACGGCATCTTCGGCAACGGCGCCGGCGTGCCCTCGCGCGTGCACTACGGCAACGCGTACGTCAACGCGTTCTGGGACGGCGCGCAGATGACCTACGGCGACGGCTCCGGTAACGCCCGGCCGCTCGTCGCGCTCGACGTCGCCGGCCACGAGATGAGCCACGGCGTCACCGAGGCGCTCGCGGGTCTGGTGTACAGCGGTGAGTCCGGCGGCCTGAACGAGGCCACCAGTGACATCTTCGGCTCGATGGTGGAGTTCTACGCCAACACCACCAGCGACCCGGGCGACTACCAGATCGGTGAGAAGATCAACATCAACGGCAACAACACGCCGTTGCGCTACATGTACAACCCGACGCTGGACGGCTCGTCGCACGGCTGCTGGTCGACCAGCACCAAGAACGTCGACGTGCACTACAGCTCCGGCGTGGCGAACCACTTCTACTTCAACCTCGCCGAGGGCACCGGCGCCACCTCCTTCGGCACCTCGCCGGTCTGCGGCTCCGCTCCCGCGGTCGTCGGCATCGGCCGCGCCAAGGCCGAGAAGATCTGGTACCGCGCGCTCGACGTGTACTTCACCTCCAACACGTCGTACGTGAACACCAGCAACCCGGCCAACACCGCCCGGGCGTACACGCTGCGCGCGGCGACCGACCTGTACGGCCTCTGCTCGGCCGAGTACAAGGCCGTCCAGGCCGCATGGACCGCGGTCAACGTGGCCGGCAGCGACGCCGCCTGCCCGACCGGCAACGACTTCGCCCTCACCGCCGCGCCGGCGAGCGGCTCGGTCAACCCGGGCAGCTCGGTCACCAGCACGATCTCCGCGGCGGTCACCAACGGCTCGGCGCAGACCGTGGCGCTCACCACCTCCGGCCTGCCGTCGGGTGCCACCGCCAGCTTCAACCCGACGTCGATCAGCTCGGCCAACGGCCAGTCCCTGCTGACGATCGCGACCTCCGCGTCGACGCCGGCCGGCACGTACGCGGTGACCATCACGGGCACGGGCCCCAGCTCGACCCGGACCACCACGTTCAGCCTGACCGTCAACGGCGCGCCGGGCTGCACCGGGACCAACGGCAACGACGTGGCGATCCCGGACAACACGACGGTGACCAGCACGATCACGATCAGCGGCTGCAACCGCAACGCCTCGGCCACCAGCTCGGCGAACATCGCGATCTACCACACCTACCGCGGTGACCTGGTCGTCGACCTCGTCGCCCCGGACGGCTCGGTCTACAACCTGTCCAACCGCAGCGGCGGCAGCGCCGACAACATCATCCAGAACTTCTCCGTCAACCTGTCGACCGAGGCCGCGAACGGCACCTGGACCCTGCGGGTCCGCGACGCCGCGAGCCTCGACACCGGCCGGATCGACACCTGGACGTTGACGCTGTAGCGCTCAACGTAGCGTAACCATCACCACCGGTGCGGGCGGGGGGGCGTCAGGCCTCCCCGCCCGCTTCCGTGCAGGTCAGCTGTGACGCAAACGATACGATCGGGGGGCAGCGGGAACTCTGCGTGACCGGTAAAAACTTCCGCATGTCCTCCCGTGTTATTAAGTTCGTCGGCTCTCTTGCCGTCCTCGCCGTCCTCGCCGGCATCGGTTGGTACCTCAACCGCGACTCCGCCGAGCGCGCGAACGTCGGCGACTGCATGCACCAGGTCTCGGCCAACGAGCTGAAGATCGTCAAGTGTGACGTCGCCGACGCCGACTTCAGCGTCATCGGCAAGGTCGCCGACAAGAAGGAGTCCGACGCGATGTCGGACGACGGCAAGGTCTGCGAGGCCTTCCCGGAGACCACCAGCCTGTACTGGTGGGGCGAGTCCGGCAAGGCCGGCGACGTGCTCTGCCTGAAGGACCTCAAGGCCTGATCCCCGGCTGATCGGGGCGGCGGCAACGTCCGGCACGACAGCGCCGCCGCGCCCGGCACCACCTAGACCCCCGCCCACCCCCGGAAACCACGCAACCCCGGCACCCTTCACGGGTGCCGGGGTTGCTTCGTGCGGTGGCTCAGTAGCCGGGGAAGACGGCGCGGAGGTCGTCCAGGGTGATCGGGCCCGTGATCTTCACGTCGGCCGGGGTGTACTGCGGGCCCAACCGCCCGGCCGCGAGGCGCAGGAACGCGTCCAGGGTCAGGCTCAGCTCGCCGTCGGGCGACGCCGGCGCGGCGCCGAGGGTCACCGGGTCGGCGAGGCGCAGCCCGCGCTGCTCGCCCAGGTCGGTGATCGAGACGAGCAGGTCGGCGGTGCGGCCGTCCAGATACGCCGGCTTGGCGATCCAGCCGAACAGCCCCTCGACCCGCTCGTCGATGAGGACCGCGGCCTCCGGGGCCAGGGTGGCCGCCGGGTCGAGGGCGACCCGGACGTCCCAGTCGTGGTAGCCGAACTCGGTCAGCCGCAGCACGGCGGACGTCGCCACGTCGACGGGCTCGGGCATCCAGCCCAGGTCGATGCGGTGCTCGGCGCGCTGCGTGGCGTCGAAGGCCTCATAGGCCTCGACGAGCCGCGCGTTCGCAACCGGGAACTCGACAGCGCGCTCGGCGGGGCTCATGCCGTCCCACCGGGCCCACACGCCCTTGTTGAACTCGAACTCCGGCGCGGGGCGCCCTTCCAGGGACGCGCGCACCGCCTCGAGGTTGATCTCGGCCCCGCTGCCCAGGTGGCTGATCACCTGGGAGATGTCCCAGTCACTGGCCGCTGAAGGGCCGGTGAGCTGCTCGGGCGTGAGCCCGCGGACGACAGCGGTGAGGTCCTCGTGGCCCTTGCGCAGGGCGGCGATCGCCTGGTCGGCTCGGCTGGTCATCGTGCTCCCTCAACCCTTGGATGTCGAACTGAACATCGAAGTGGACATCGACAATTTCCTTGAAGGATAAACAAGTTTGTGACGCAGGACATGGCGGGTCCTGCCCGAACGGCAATATTGCCGGGTTGGCAACATCAGGTACGTTGTCGATCGTGAACACGGGGCCGGGGTTACGTGAACGAAACGACACCGCCGCGCGAACCACGGCCCAGCGGCGGCCGCGGGTGCGTCCCCGTGCCTGGGCCGAGCTGCTGCTGGTCGTAGGGCTGTTCCTCGCCTACAAGATGGGCCGGCTGCTCGTCGACGGCCGGGTCGGGCAGGCATACGCCAACGCGAAGCTGGTCTGGCACACCGAGCGGGCGATGTGGCTGCCGGACGAGGCCGATCTGCAGCACCTGCTGCTCACCTCCGAGGTCGTCATCCGCTCCGCCAACGTCTACTACGCGGTGGTGCACTTCCCGGCGACGGTCGCCTTCCTGCTGTTCATGTACATCTTCCGCCCCGAACACTACATTCGCTTCCGGCGCATCCTCGCGTGGTTGACCGCGGCGGGGCTCGTCATGCACTTCGCGTTCCCCCTCGCGCCGCCGCGGATGCTCGCCGGCATCGGGATGCTCGACACCGCCGCGAAGTTCGGTCCGTCGGTGTACGGGCCACCGCAGACCGACACGCTGAGCAACCAGTACGCGGCGATGCCGTCGCTGCACGTCGGCTGGGCGCTCGTCGTCGCGCTCGGCCTGATCGTGTCGACCCGCAGCCGGTGGCGCTGGCTGTGGCTGGCCCACCCGGTCCTCACGACCGTCGTCGTGGTCGGCACCGCCAACCACTACTGGCTCGACGGGATCGTCGGCGCGGTCCTCGTCGGCGGCCTGATGCTCGCCGTCGGGCACGTCCGCGGGCGCGCCGCCGCCCCGGCGCCGGTGCCCGTGACGATCCCCGCGCAGCTGCGGCGCAACCTGGAATACCTCGCCGTCGGGGAGTCCGCCTACCTGTCCACGCTCGGCGACACGATCTCCGAAGGCGGTCCCGCGCGGCGCCGGTGACGGCACGTGCGCGGGTGCGGTACCAATAGCTCGTGGACTGGAATCTTCGCACCTGCGCGCGGCGTGGGCACGTCACGTACGCGCCCGACGAGGCGCCCTTCCGTGAGCGGCTGCACGCCGCGACCCCGGTCGGTGCGGCGTGGCGCTGCCTGCGCTGCGGCGACTTCGTCATCGGCGAGCCGCTGTCGGCCGGCCCCGCGGCGGCCGCCCCCATCGTGCTGCGCGGCCGCGCGCTGCGCCACGCCCTCGTGCTGCGGCTGCTGTCGGTCGAGCGCTTCGCCAAGGGCATCGCCGTGCTGCTGGCCGGCTATGGCGTGTACCGCTTCCGCACGCACCGCGACGGTGTCGAGCGGGCGTTCAACGAGGACCTGCCGCTGCTGCGCCCGTTCGCGGACCGGGTCGGCTGGAAGTTCGAGGACTCCGCGATGATCCACACCATCCGGACGGTCATCGAGGCGGAGTCCAGGACGCTGCTGTGGGTCGCGCTCGCCCTGATGTTCTACGGCGTCCTGCAGGTCGTCGAGGGTGTCGGCCTGTGGATGCTGAAGCGGTGGGGCGAGTACTTCGCCGTCGTCGCGACCTCGCTGGGCCTGCCGGTGGAGATCTACGAGCTGACGGAGAAGGTCACCTGGCTGCGCATCGGCGCGCTGGTGGTCAACATCGTCGCCGTGCTCTACATCCTGCTGTCCAAGCGGCTCTTCGGCCTGCGCGGCGGGCACGCCGCCTACGCCGCCGAGCGGCACGAGACCAGCCTCATCGAGGTGGAGATCGCCGCCAGCGAGCCGACCCTGCCGCACGGGCTGCGCAACCCGAAGCCGCCCGCCGCACATGGCGCCGGGCATTCGGCCGAACTGCCCACTGGCGGGAATCGTGCGGGCGTCGTATAGTTGAACGCGAGACCGGCATCTTCCCCCGTGGATGCCGGTCTTCTTATTGTCCTCTGTCTTCCGGCCGCGCATTGGCGGACCGGATCGCCCTGATGGTGTTCAGGTTGTGCTCGCGGGCGCACGCCTCCAGCGTGCCGGCGTCGTCCTCGCCCCGCTCGAGCCGGTCCAGCAGCCCGTCGTGCTCGTCGACCGCGGCCTGCACCCGCAGCCGCGGATACAGCGACGCCAGGACCCGCGACGCGTCGATGCGGTCCCAGATCCATTCGAGGGCCTCGATCACGTGCCGGTTGCCGCAGCAGCCGTAGAGCGTGCGGTGGAACCCGCGGTGCAGCACCATCATCCGCTCGGCGGTCTGCTCCACGCGCAGCTGCGCGTTGAGGTCCCTGGCGGTCGCGATCCGCTCCGCGGTCATCTGCGGCGCCGCGGCGGCGAACGCGTAGCCGTCCAGCAGCGCCAGCATCTCCACCAGCTGCACCCAGTCGTCGGTGCCGAGCGTGGCGACCCTGGCTCCGACGTTGCGCTCGAAACTGACGAGGCCCTCCGCCTCCAGCCGGCGGATCGCCTCCCGCACGGGCACCGGGCTGACGTCGAGCTCCCGCGCGAGCGTGCTGAGCACGAGGCGGTGCCCAGGCTGATAACGCCCGTCGATGATCCGCTGCCGGATGCGGCGATAGGCGAGCTCGTGCTTCGAGGGCGCGGACGGCCCGGTGCTGCTGTGCTCAAACTGCACGTGCGAGTTCCAGTCTTGACAGGGGCCGGGCGCCCACACAATCATATACGATCGGGTGGAGGGCAGCGTCATCCTCACATTCCCGCAGCTGGTGCGCCATCGGCGGGGCGGCTGATGCGAGACGGGGGCGGCCGCACCGCCGGTGGCGCGCTGGTTCGGTCTCGCGGCGGCGGCGCGCACGCGTTTATCTTTGTACGCTGTTCGGGTGGGTGAAGCGGCCTGGTCGATGAGCGACGAGTCCGAAGTCAGTCGCGACCTGGGCGCGGTCGACTGGGCGGCCACGCCGCTGGGTGACCCCGCGCAGTGGCCGCAGAGCCTCCGCTCGGTCGTGCGGATCCTGCTCGGCTCGCGCTTCTCGATGTGGCTGGCGTGGGGCCCTGACCTGACGTTCTTCTGCAACGACGCCTATCGCCGCGACACCCTCGGCAAGAAGTACCCGTGGGCGCTGGGCAAGCCGGCCCGCGACGTGTGGGCCGAGATCTGGCCTGAGATCGGCCCGCGGATCGCCGCGGTCATGGCGACCGGCACCGCCACCTGGGACGAGGCGCTGCGCCTGTTCCTCGGCCGCAGCGGCTTCACCGAGGAGACCTACCACACGTTCTCCTACAGCCCGCTCACCGACGACGACGGCGTCATCGCCGGCATGCTCTGCGTGGTCAGCGAGGACACCGACCGGATCGTCGGCGACCGCCGCATGGCGACCCTGCGCGACCTCAGCGCGGACGCTTCGGGGCCGACCGCCGCGGACAACGACGCCGTCACCGAGGAAGCCGTGTGCGCCACCGCGGCCCGCCACCTCAGCGTCCGCGCCGACGACCTGCCGTTCACGCTCATGTACCTCTTCGACGAGGACGCCGAGACCGCGCACCTCGCGTGCAGCACCGGCGTGCCGGCCGGGCCCCTCGCCGACACCATGGCGCCCGCCGTCCTCGACCCGCACGCCGAGCCGTTCTGGCCGATCGGGGAGCTCGCCAGGGGCGTGCCGCTGACCCTCGGCGGGTACACCGACCTGCCCGCCGGCGCGTGGGACGAGCCGCCGACCGAGGTCCGGCTCGTGCCGCTGCCCAAGCCCGGCGGCGGCCGGCCCTACGGCTTCCTGGTCGTCGGTCTCAACCGCTACCGGCCGTTCGACTCGGCGTACAGCGGCTTCGTCGACCTCCTCGCCGGGCAGCTGGCGGCGAGGATCGGCACCGCCCGCGCCTACGCCGCCGAACGCCGCCGCGCGGAGTCCCTCGCCGAGCTCGACCGGGCCAAGACGGCGTTCTTCACCAACGTCAGCCACGAGTTCCGCACGCCGCTCACGTTGCTGCTCGGCCCCGCCGAGGACGCCTTAACCGACCAGGCGGCGCCGCTGCCGCCCGGGCAGCGCGAGCGTATGGAGGTCGTGCACCGCAACGCCGAGCGGCTGCTGAAGCTCGTCAACACGCTGCTGGACTTCTCGCGGCTGGAGTCGGGGAAGCTCGAGCCGCACTTCGAGCCGATCGACCTGGCCACCGCCACCGCCGAGCTGGCCGGCATGTTCGACTCCGCGGCCGAGCGTGCCGGGCTGCGCCTGGTCGTGGACTGCCCGCCGCTGCCCCGGCCGGTCCTCGCCGACCGCGAGATGTGGGCGAAGATCACGCTGAACCTGCTGTCCAACGCCCTGAAGTTCACGTTCGACGGCTCGATCACCGTCAAGGTCGCCGCGTCCGCGGACGGCGCCTCCGCCGAGCTCACCGTCACCGACACCGGCGTCGGCATCGACCCCGCCGACCAGGCCAACCTCTTCGACCGGTTCCACCGCATCATGGGCACCCGCTCCCGCACCCACGAGGGCTCCGGCATCGGGCTCGCGCTGGTCGCCGAGCTCGCCGCGCTGCACGGCGGCACGGCCGGCGTCCGCAGCGCGCCGGGCGTCGGCAGCACGTTCACCGTCGCGCTGCCCTTCGCCGCGCTGCCCGCCCGGCCGGCGGGCGACGCCGCCGGGCCGGCGGAGCGGAGCGTCGCGGCCGACCGGATCGTGCCCGGCTTCCTCGCCGAGGTCGAGCGCTGGACGGTGCCCGAGGCGGCCGCCGTGTCCACCGCGTCCCCGGCCTCGGCGGTGCCGTCCTCCGCGCCGACGGTCCTGGTCGTCGACGACAACACCGACATGCGCGACTACATCCGCACCATCCTCGAGGCCGACTACCAGGTCGTCGAGGCCCCCGACGGCATGGCCGCGCTGCGACTGCTGCACGACACCCAGCCCGACCTGGTCCTCACCGACGTCATGATGCCGGAGCTGGACGGCTTCGGCCTCGTGGCCGCGCTGCGCGCCGACAGCACCGCCGCGCACCTGCCGGTCGTCATGCTGTCGGCCCGGGCCGGCGACGAGGCGACCGTCGAAGGGCTCGACGCCGGCGCCGACGACTACCTCATCAAGCCGTTCTCGCCGCGGGAGCTGCGGGCCAGGGTCCGGGCCAACCTGGAGTTCGACCGGGTCCGGCGCACCCGCGACGAGCTGCAGCGCAGCCGCGAGCTGCTGGACCAGGCGCAGCGCCTCGCGTCCGTCGGCAGCTGGGAGCTCGACCTCGCCACCGGCGACGTGCACGGCTCCGAGGAGTTCCTGCGCCAGATGGGCATGACCGCCACCGAGCTGCTCGACCCGGCCGCCCGGGAGGCGACCGACGCCCGGCTGCACCCCGACGACCGCGAGCTCGTCGACGCGGCGATGGCGGCCGCGATCGCCGGCGAGCCGCTGGACTACGAGTGCCGCGTCTACCAGCCCGACGGGTCGCTGCGGGTCTTCCGCACCATCGGCGAGCTGGAACGCGACGCCACGGGCGCCCCCGTCCGGCTGCGCGGCTCCAACCAGGACGTCACCGAGCAGCGCCGCGCCGAGCAGGCCCTCGCCGCCGCCAGCGGCCTGCAGGAGGCCGCCGCCCGCGAGCACCGCATCGCCGACGAGCTGCAGCGCAGCCTGATGCCGCCGCTCACCTTCGCCCCCGAGCACCTCGACGTCGCCACCTACTACCGGCCCGGTGTCGCCGGCACCCAGGTCGGCGGCGACTGGTACGACGTCATCGAGCTCGGCGCGGACCGCACCGCCCTCGTCATGGGCGACGTGATGGGCCGCGGGGTGCCCGCCGCCGCCGTCATGGGGCAGCTGCGCGCCGCGGTCCGCGCCTACGCCCGGCTCGACCTGCCGCCCGCCGACGTCCTGGAGTTCCTCGACGGTGTCGTGCGGGACCTGCGCGAGGACCAGATCGTCACCGTCGTCTACGCCGTGTACGACCCGGGCGAGCGCAGCCTCACCTACGCCAACGCCGGCCACCTCCCGCCGCTGCTCCTGCTGCCCGGCGGCACCGTGCGGCACCTCACCGTCTCCGGGCCGCCGCTGGGCACCGGCCCGTCGACGCTCGCGGAGGAGCGCGTCGAGCTGCCCGTCGGGGCGCTGCTCACGCTGTACACCGACGGCCTCGTCGAACACCGCGACCGCGACCTCGACACGGGCATCGACGCCCTGGCCGCGCACGTCGGGACGCTGACCGCGCCGACCGGCCCCCTCGCCGACGTCCCCGACCGGCTCGTCGAGGCGCTGCTGCCGGACGGCCCCGACGACGACATCACCGTGCTGCTCGCCCGGGTCGTCGCCGAGCCCGGCGAGGAGCAGTCCGTCATCCAGGACATCCCGGCCGAGGAGCGGGCCGTGCGGACCGCGCGCCAGTTCGTCGCGACCACGCTGCGCCGCTGGGACGTCCCGGCCCGGGTCGTCGACGACCTCGTCCTCGTCGTGAGCGAGCTCGCCGCGAACGCCGTCCTGCACGGGCGCCCGCCGATCCAGCTCCGGCTGCGCAACGGCGGCACCCACGTGGTGCTGGAGCTGCACGACACCGCGACCTACCTGCCGCGCAAACAGCGCCCGACCCCTGACGACGAGCACGGCCGCGGCCTGCAGCTGGTCTCGTCGCTGTGCGACCGCTGGGGCACCCGCCCGACCGTGGACGGCAAGGCCGTCTGGTGCATGCGCCTGATCTGACCCCTCACCGCAGGTGCAGGGCGAGGCGCGGGCAGTGCTCCACGGCGCGTCTGGCGTGCGGGAGCAGGTCCGCCGGCACCGTGGGTTCCTTGCCGCCGGTGCTGCGCGGGTAACCCCACTCGTCCTGCCGCAGGAGCTCCGGCAGCAGCTCGGTGCAGTGCCCCCGCCCGTCGCACGCGGTCCAGTCGATGTGCAGCGCGCTCATCGGGCGCTCCCTTCCAGGCAGGTGCCGTGCAGGTGAGCGGTCACGTCGGCGGCGAACGTCGTCATGGCGGACCCGATGAGCCGGACCGTGCCGTCGGGGTGGCCGCAGGCGCCGCGGCCGTGCACGAGCGCCGACAGCCGGGCCACCCCGGCGGGCAGCGTCGGGTCGCCCTGCATCCGGGCCAGGGCCGTCATGGTCGCCGCCAGCCGCGGCAGGCCGTTGCGGCACGGGCCGCACTGCCGCGCGCCCGACCGGGCCAGCCAGCCCACGATCTCCGCGGTCCGCACCAGCCCGCACCCGCCCGCGGCGAGCGGGACGACGACGCCCGCGCCGGGCGAGGCGCCGTAGGGGGCCAGACCGTCCCGGCTCACCGGCAGGTCGGCCGCCGCGGGCACCCATGCGCCGTGGTAGCCGCCGACGAGGACCGCCCGCAGCGGCGCCACCGGCCCGCCCGCCGCGGCCAGCAGGTCACCGAGGGGGATGCCGTACGGCACCTCGTACACCCCAGGCGAGGCGACCGGGCCGGAGACCGTCGCGAGGAACGTCCCGGGCTCCCGCGCCGTCCCCACCTGCCGGAACCATTGCGGGCCGTGCCGGGCGATCAGCGCGAGATGCGCGAGGGTCTCCACGTTCTGCACGAGCGTGGGCGCGCCGCCGACCCCGGACTCGGTGACCCGGCGGAGCTTGTCGCGGGGGACCGCCCGGCCACCGTTCAGCGCCGCCACGACCGCCGACTCCTCACCGGACAGGAACGCCTCCGGCGCCTCGTGGACGATCACCGGCACGCCCGTGCGCCGCTGCTGGACCAGCCGCGTGAGGGTCCCGGCCACCGCCCGCCGCACGTACAGGTGGGCCTTCGGCGCCCCGACCGCGGCCGCGGCGAGCTGCAGACCGTCCAGGACGAGGTGCGGCGAGCGCTCCAGCAGGACCCTGTCCTTGGCGCTGGCCGGCTCGCCCTCGGCGCCGTTGCCGACGACGACCGGAGGGCGCCGCCCGCCCGCGCCGCGCACCGCGGCCAGTTTCAGATGGGTGGGGAAGCCGGCGCCGCCGTGGCCGGTCAGCCCCGCGTCGCGGACGGCGCCGATCAGCCGGTCGGCCGCCAGCACCGGCGTGGGGCCGGGCGCCGGCAGGTCCGGGTGCCCCGCGCCGAGCAGCCGCCCGGCCACGATTGCGGTCGTCATCGAGAACCTCCACTGACGATGGTCGGTCCGCCGGACGGGGTCCCGGTCGCAGAACCTCCACTGAGGACGGTCGGTCCGCCGGACGTGGATCCGGTCGTGGGGACTCCACTGAGGACGGTCGAACGGTGCGATGTGGACAGTCGCCAGGTGACGGCGGCGGCCACCGCGACGAGACATCCGCCGGCGATCGTGCGCAGCCACCAGGTCCCGGCGTCCGTGCCGGTGCCGAGGGCGTGCAGGAAGGCGACCGGCCAGCAGGCGTACGCCAGCCAGTGGGTGGCCCGCCAGGCGCGCAGGCCCAGGCGCCGCCGCGGCAGGCTCGTCACCACCAGCGCGATCAGCAGGTCCACGGCGAGGGTGCCCAGACCCGTCCACATCGGACGGTACGTGGCCCCGAACGGCACGACGAGGTCGAAGAGCTCCAGCTGGGCGTACACGTCGAAGAACAGGCTGATCACGTGCACCAGCACGAACGCGACGGCGAGCAGCGAGGCGTCGCGGTGCACCTGCGCCACCCCGAAGCGGGGCAGCCCGAACGCCGGGCGTCTCTTCCGGTTGGCGACGCCGAACGCGACGACGACCGTGAGCAGCACCAGCGACGTCACGCCGGTGCCGCGGGCCAGGTACCAGAGCGCGTCGGTCATGACGGCCACGCCGGGGTCGGGTACACCTCGCGGCGCTGCGAGACGAGTCTGGCCGGCGCGCCCTGCCCGGCCAGCCATCCGCGCCCCTGCCGTCCCCGCACGACCGCCGCGGTGCTGAGCGTGTTGGCGTGCACGCAGCTGCGCGCGGCCACCGTCACGGTCCGCCACACCCGCGGCGCGGGCAGGCCGGTGCGCGGGTCGAGGATGTGGTGCAGCGGGCCGCCGGGGCCGTCCCACTGGCGGCCGATCGTGCTGGACGTGGCGAGGGCCGCGCCGCCGGGGATCCGGATCCTCGCCGCGGGCTCGCCCGGCCGGTCCTGCACGAGGACCCGCCAGCCGCCGGCGGGTGCGGTGCCCGCGGTCGCGATGTCACCGCCGAGCGACACCAGCACGCCGGTGCCGGTGGCGGCGGCGACGAGCCGGGCGCAGCGGTCGGCGGTCCACGCCTTCGCGGTCGCGCCGAGGTCGAGGGTCGTGCCGGGCGGCACGGTGAGCCGCCGGTCCCGCAGCCTCACGGCGCGCCAGTCGGCGGTGGGGTACACGATGAGCTGCTTCCCGGCGCCGGTGTGGTGCCGTCGCCCGATCGCCGCGAAGTCGCGGTCGTAGCCGAGCCGGCAGATCGCGGCGCCGACGGTCGGGTCGACGTCGCCGCCGGTGTCGCGGGCCGCCCGCAGCGCCACGGCGACGAGCTCGGCGAGCAGCGCGCTCACCTCGACCGGCCGGCCCGCCCTGCGGTGCACCTCCTGCAGCTCGGCGTCGGCACGGAAGCGGCTGCAGGCCCGGTCGACGGCGTCGAGCTCGGCCCGCACGATCCGCTCGGCCTCCGGCAGCGCCGCCGGGTCGGTGGCGACGAGCCGCACCGTGGTGCCCCACGCCTCCCACTGCGCGGCCCCGTCGCCGACCGGGAGATGCTCGACGGTGCCCATCTCAGGACCCGCCCGTCGTGGCCTGGCTGCCGCCGCGGTCGCCGCCGCCGGATCCGCTGTCGTCGCTGAGCCGCGGCCACGCCGAGCCGTTGTCGGCGCTGTCCCCGGTGCTGGCGCTGCTGCTGCCGCCGGTGCCGGTGTCCGTGCTGGTCGTGCCGTCCGTGCCGCTCTGGGTCCCGACGCGGCCGGCGTACGCCACACCCGCGATCGCCAGTGAGCCCGCGACCCCGATCGCGGCGAGCAGGCCGGTGAGACCTGTCGCGCGTCGGAGGCCCTGTGCCCGATCCATGGTGCGCTCCCTCCACTCGTCTGCTGCCACGAGTCTTGGAGCACCACCTGCGTTCCGCTTGGCAGGCGGCTGGGAGCCGGCTGTGGGTCAGGCCCGCAGGCCCCGGCGGGCGTCCTCGAGGCCCTGTTCGTTCTCGGCCGCGGACCCGATCCCGGTCAGGTCGCCGGCCGCGATCCGTCTCGCGAAGTAGTCGGCCTGCACCGCGAAGCGGAACCGCAGCAGCACCGGCAGCGCCTCCTGCTCGCCGGGCAGCGTTCCGCCCGCGAAATAGGCGGCGAGGAACGCTTCCGCGTGGTCCGGCCCGCCCAGGTACATGACGGCGGAGGCGACGTCGTACATCAGCGGACCGCGCATCGCGACGCCCCAGTCGATGAGGCCCCCGCCCAGGAACGCCTCGGGTGCGGGGTCGGCGTGCAGCAGCCCGTGGGTGAGGCCCGTCGCCGCGCCGAGATCGCGGACCGCGCCGGCGACCGCGTCTCGCAGCCATGGCCGCAGCCCGAGATGTGCCGCGCCGGGGTCGATCCAGTCCGTCCCGACCTCGCCGGTGACCGTCACGCCGCGCAGGAGCCGGTGCGCCTCGGCCAGCGTCGCGCCGATCGTGTGCTGGTCCTCGGCGGGTGTACCGTCCACGAAGGCCAGCAGCGCCAGCCGCTCGTGCGGGCCGAGCTCGACGGTCAGCCGGCCGTCCCGGGTCCTGACCGGCGCGCCGCTGGCGAACCCCTTCCGGGCGAGGGCGTCGGCGACCGCGATCCCGCCGGGGAACCAGTCGCCGGTGGCCGCCTTCGCCACATACCGCCGCCCGCCGGCGGTCACGAGCCACGTCGCCGAGTTCATCCCACCGTGGTGGGGCACGACCTCAGGGTCGGTCAGCCCCCAGGGCTCGAGCACTCAGCGCTGGATCGGCCGGCGCAGCGAATAGGTCACGGCGTGCAGCCGGTGCGGCTGCCCGACGACCAGCGCGGCCCGGTCATAGGCCTGCCACCCCTCGGCGCCGGCCCGGTTCAGGTGCCGCAGATCGTTGTACCGCTCGTCCGTCCCCCACCGCTGCACCCCGCCCGGGTGGTGGAACACCGCGTCCCAGTCCTCGAACTTGTCCGTGCCCAGTGTCCCCGCCGCCCGATACTCGAGCCGCGCATATTCCCATTGCGTCACGCGGTCCATCATGCCGGACGTGCACCAGGACCACTACGTTGGTAGATGTGGAACGTGATCGAGACACCGCCGGCCGGGCCCGCAACGCCCGCCCCCGCGACGGCCTGGGCCGCCCGCTGCCGCGCGGGGCCCAGGGCGTGCCGACGATGCCGGACGACCTGGAGGTCACTCCCGCGACGGCGCTGACCCTGGCGCAGGAGCTGCTCGACGCCGGCCGCCCGTTTCACGCCCACGAGGTCCTGGAAGCCGCCTGGAAGAGCGCGCCACCGCCCGAGCGCGAGCTGTGGCGCGGCCTGGCCCAGCTCGCCGTCGGCCTGACCCACCTGCGCCGCGGCAACCCCACCGGCGCCGAACGCCTGCTGACCCGGGCCGCCGGCCGCCTCGCCGCCTACCACCCCGCGCCGCACGGCATCGACGCACCTGGCCTCGCGCGGTGGGCCCGCTCCGCCGCGACCCGGCCGGATGCGCCACCGCCCCGGCTGTGCCCGCCGCCGGCGGACTGAGGGGCACCGGTCAGGCGGGCGGCTCGGGGGTGGACAGGTGCAGCACCTCGTAGCGCTCGTCCGCCGGCTCGGCCGGTGGGACCCCGGTGCGCCACAGCGTGAAGTGCAGCAGGTGCCAGGTCCGCGGGTCCATGGCCAGGGTGGTCGTGTGCACGTCCGGGTGGGTGGCGAGGGCCCGCAGGTCCGCGACGGCGGCGTCGAGAGGTGTGGTGTCGACGGGTGTGGTGAGGTGCAGCGGCAGGAGCCGGCGGGACGCGGCACGTGGGACCGCGCCGGACGCGGGGCCGTGGAGGGTGGCGACCGGGGTCCACTGCAGGACCGGCGGGCGGCCGAAGTCGCGGACGATGTTCTGGAAGCCGCCGCCGCCGACCAGGAAATGCGTCATCGCGGCCGGGGAGTTCCACAGGTAGAACGGGGCGTACTGGTTCACGGGGGAGCCGTCGACGCCGTGCGTGCGGATCAGGTAGGCCTTCAGGGCCAGGCCGGCGCGGTCGTCCAGGGCGTGGCCCCTGGTGCGGACGCGGTGGCGGATGATCTCCATGTCGTAGTCGGCGGGCAGGGTGAGCTCATACTGCATCGCGAGCATCAGGCGGCCGCCGTCCGGAGCAGGCCCAGCGCGCCGCGGACGGCGCTGTCGAACGGTGCTCTGGAGCCGGCGGCCCGGGCCAGGACATAGCCGCCCTGGAGGGTGGCGACGACGGCCGCGGCGGTGTCGTCCGGGTCGAGGCCGGCGGGGAGCTCGCCCGAGGCCTTGCCGGCGGCGAACACGTCGGACAGTGCCTGGCACAGCCACGCGAACGTCTCCGCCACGGGCGCGTGCAGGGTGGGGTCGGCGAGGACGTCGGGGTCCTGGGTGAGGCGGCCGACCGGGCAGCCGCGCAGCACGTCGCGGTCGCGGCGCAGGTAGGACTCGACGCGGGCGACGGCGGAGCCGGGGCCGTCGAGCTCGGCGCGGGCGCGGGAGCGCAGGTCGTCCGCGGTGCGGCGGATCGCGGCGGCGGCGAGGTCGGGTTTGCCGCGGAAGTGGTGATACATGCTGCCCTGTCCGGCGCCGGCGCGTTCCTGGATGGCGCGGGGGCTGGTGCCGGTGTACCCACGCTCCCACAGCAGCTCGCGGGTGCTTTCGACGAGTCGTTCGGCCGTGTCCATGCTGTACATACTAGTAGGTACAGTCACGGCGCGAGGAACGGGAGCGGCAGTGCGCCGCTCCCGCCGGTGATGGGTCAGGTCCGGTCGACCCAGGGGGCCTGGAAGGTCGACCGCTCGGCGGCGGCCTGCGCCCGCAGGATCTCGTCGATCTCGCTGGTCTCCTCGGCGGTGTGCCGGCCGAGGATCAGGTCGAGCTCGAGGCGCTCGGCCGGCGTGCGGTAGGCCGCGATCTCCCGGGCGAGCGTCCGCCGGGCGCGGCGCGCCTCGAAGCGGCTGGTGACGGCGTTGCGGACCCGGCCGGCAGTGGTCTGGGTGGACATCTGGCTGCTCCTTCTCGAATCGGTGACGGCTCCACTGTATCGATTCAGAAAGATCATCACAGCTGGATGGCGCGTGAGGCTCGACACGCGTCAGATGGCTGTCAGGAGAGGGGTCAGGCGGCTTCGCGGTTGGTGCTGCGGGCCGTCGCCTGACCGGGGACGAGGCGCAGCCGCGGCCGGGGCTCCGCCGGGGTCGTGCCCCCGGAGTGCGAGGACCCGGGCCCGGACAGGCGCGACGGTGGGCGCCCGGGGTCGAGGGCGGGCCGGGTGAGGGCGACGACGATCGCATACCCCGCCAGGACGAACCCGTGGCTCAGCAGCCGCTCGGTCTCGACCCGGCCGGCCAGGAGGTCGTTGACGCTGAGCAGGGCGAGCAGCGCCACGAACGCGGTCAGCATCGGCAACGCGCCGGCCGGCCGGCCGCGCCGGCTGGCGATCCAGCCGAACCCGGCCCCGATGGCGACATTCCAGGCGGCCGACTCGTGCCACAGGTGCCCGGCGCCGTCGCCGTGCAGGTCGGTGGCGGTGGCCGCATTGGTGACCTGGGCGATGCCGAGCATGAACTGCGCCGCCCCGAACATCCCGAGCAGCACCCGCAGCGCCGCCACCAGGTGCCGCCGGCCGACGACCCGCCGCTCAGGGCGGGGCTCGGCCGCGGGCGGCGGCGGTGCTTCCGCCGCCGGTTGGACGCCGTGGGCGTCGAGGGCGGCGAGGAGGTCGTCGGCGCCGGCCGGCTGCGCGGGGACCTGCTGGACGCGGAAGAGCCGGGTGGCGGTCACGGCGTCGGCGTGCCACGTGCGGCAGGCGGGGCAGCGGCGAAGGTGCGCGTCCGTGAGCGCGGCGTCGATCGGCTCGTCCTCGCCGTCGAGGCGGGCCGACAGCGCCTCACGGAAGGCCGGGCAGCCGGCGTCAGATGAACGCTCCACGCACCGATGGTGCCAGACCGGGCGGCCGCGCGGGGATTCCCCCTGGTCACGCGTTACCCGGTGCTACACCTGGGTCACCCGAGAGCGTCGGACGCGTCGGAGACGGTGTCGTGCAACGTGAAGACCTTGTCCAGGCCGGTGATCCGGAAGACGCGGCGGATCTTGTCCTCGGGGCAGACGAGACCGAGGCCGCCGGTGCCCTGGCGGACCTGGTTGTGGACGCCGATGAGGACACCGAGGGTGGTGGAGTCCATGAACGTGACCGTCGTGAGGTCGACGATCACCGTGCCGTCGCCCTCGGCGAGGGCGGTGGTGATCGCCTGGCGCAGCGCCGGTGCGGTGCTGACGTCGAGTTCGCCGTCAGCCCGGACCACGCTGTGCCCGTTGAACGTCGAGATCGCGAACGCCATCAGACAATCTCCACTTCGTGGGTAGCGGTATGACGGTAGCCGGTCTTGCGGCAGGCGTTATCGTTGGGCCGGGACATGCCAATGGGAGGACGCACCGTGGACGACTCGCCTTCCGGCGTGCCGATCGAGATCCTGCTCGTCGAGGACGACCCCGGTGACGTGCTCATCACGCGTGAGGCCTTCGCCGACCACAAGGTGTCCAACCGGCTGACGGTGTGCGCCGACGGCGCCGACGCGCTGCGGTTCCTGCGCCGGGAGGGTGTCTACGCGGACGCGACCCGCCCTGACATCGTGCTGCTGGACCTCAACCTGCCCGGGATCGACGGCCGCACGGTCCTCGCCGAGATCCACGCCGACCCGGCGCTCAACGACATCCCCGTGGTGGTGCTCACCAGCTCCCGTGCGGAGGAGGACTTCCTGCGCAGCCACGAGCTGCGGGTCGACACCTACATCCTGAAGCCCGTCGACTTCGCCAGCCTCGTGCACGTCGTGCGGCGGATCGAGACGTTCTACATCAGCGTCCGCCGCAACGCCAACGCATGACGAAGCGGCCCGGAAGACCCAAGGCGGGTCCACCGGGCCGTCGGCAGGGTCGGGTCGGGGTCGGGTCAGGGCGCGTCGATGGCGTTGCGGGTGATCGCTTCGGCGAGCCAGCGGCCCGAGGACTTCACGGTGCGCCCCAGCGTGTCGTAGTCGACGTGGATGAGGCCGAAGCGGCGGCTGAAGCCGAAGGCCCACTCGAAGTTGTCCAGCAGTGACCAGGCGAAATACCCGCGCAGGTCGACGCCGGCGGTGATCGCCTCGTGCACGGCGGCCAGGTGGCCCCGCAGGTATTCGATCCGCTCCGGGTCGTGGACCGCGCCGTCGGGGGAGCGGCGGTCGTCGTAGGCGGCGCCGTTCTCCGTCACGTAGATCGGCCGGTCGCCGTAGTCGCGGCGGATGCGCAGCAGCAGGTCGCGCAGCCCGGTCGGGTCGACGGACCAGCCCATGTGCGTGACCGGCCCCGGTGTCGGGTGGAAGCGGACGTGCTGCGCGGTCGGATACGGCGTGCCCTCGTCGCGCTCGGTCGTGGCGCTCACCAGGTCCGGCTGGTAGTAGTTCACGCACACCGCGTCGACGGGCTGCGAGATCACCGGCAGGTCGCCGGGCCGCACGTACGACATGTCGGTGATATCGGCGATGTCGTGCACGGTGTCCGCGGGGTACGTGCCGCACAGGATCGGCTCGAAGAAGATGCGGTTCAACAGCCCGTCGATCCGCCGCGCGGCGTCCACGTCGCCGGGGGAGTCCGTGAAGGGGCGCACGGCGCCGGCGTTCAGCGCGACCGACACCTGCCCCGAGACGCCCGCCGCCCGCAGCGCCGAGACGCCCAGGCCGTGCGCCAGCAACAGGTGATGGGTGGCGACCAGGGCGTTCAGGTGGCCGCGCCGGCCGGGGGCGTGCCCACCGGTGCCGTACCCGAGGAACGCCGAGCACCACGGCTCGTTGAGCGTGTTCCACAGCGCGACCCGGTCCCCGAGGCGGGCCGCGACCGCCGCCGCGTAGTCACCGAACCGCAGCGCCGTGTCGCGGTTGGTCCAGCCGCCGGCGTCCTCCAGCTCCTGCGGCAGGTCCCAGTGGTAGAGCGTCGCGGTCGGCCGTACCCCGGCGGCGAGGAGCTCGTCGACCAGGCGGTCGTAGAAGCCCAGCCCGGCCTCGTTGACCCCGGACCCGCCGGCCGGCCGGACCCGCGGCCACGCGATCGAGAACCGGTAGGCGGACAGCCCCAGGTCCTTCATGAGCGCGACGTCGCCCCGGTACCGCTCGTAGTGCCCGGTCGTGCGGGCGCCGGTGTCGCCGTTGTCGATGCGGCCCGGCTGCGCGGCGAAGGTGTCCCAGATCGACGGGGTGCGGCCGTCGGCGTCCACGGAACCCTCGATCTGATAGGCCGCGGTCGCCGCGCCCCACCAGAAGTTCGAGGGAAACGTCAGGACGCCTTTCGCGGTCTGCACCGCTGTCGTGCTCACACCCACCACCACTTCCCCGTACGTCAACAGACAGGAAGCTTGGAGAGCGCTCTCCAAGCCGTGTGACCAGACTGCGACGTCGCGTGCACGGGTGTCAAGGCGCCAGGAAGCGCGCATCTATAGAAAACGGACAAAATGCCGCCAAAGAAGTCCACCACTCTTGACACGCGGGAAACCACGGGGCAACACTGCGACCTATCGGAGAGCGCTCTCCAAAACCGCCCGCCGCGCCTCCTCACCCCATCAGCAAGGAGCTCACGTGCATCCGGCACACGCTTCCGCCCCCGCCTGGCGGAGACTGCTCAGTTCCCGATGGCGCATCCTTCTGGTCGCCGCCGTCGTCGCCTCGATCGCCGTCGCGGTCGCGCCGTTCGCGCGCGCCGCGGACAGCCTGATCTCTCAGGGCAAGCCCGTCACCTCGTCGTCCGACCAGGCCCCCGACGTCGCCGCCAGCTTCGTCAACGACGGCAACGCCGGCACCCGCTGGAGCAGCCAGTGGAGCGACCCGCAGTGGATCCGCATCGACCTCGGCGGCCCCGCCACCATCAGCCAGGTCGTGCTGCAGTGGGAAGGCGCCTACGGCAAGTCCTTCAAGATCCAGACCTCGAGCAACGACTCGACCTGGACCGACATCTACACCACCACGACGGGCGCCGGCGGCACGCAGACGCTCAACGTCTCCGGGTCCGGCCGCTACGTGCGCATGAGCGGCACCGAGCGGGGCACCGGCTACGGCTACTCGCTGTTCGAGTTCAAGGTGTACGGCTCGCTCGACGGCACCACGAACCCGGGCACCTGCAACACCGGGACGAACGCCGCGCAGGGCAAGCCCGCCACCGCGTCGAGCTCCGAGGGCGCCGGCACCCCCGCCTCCGCCGCGGTCGACGGTGACGCCGGGACCCGCTGGTCCAGCACCTTCAGCGACCCGCAGTGGCTGCAGGTCGACCTCGGCAGCAAGCAGAACATCTGCCAGGTCGTGCTGCAGTGGGAGGGCGCCTACGGCAAGGCCTTCCAGATCCAGGTCTCCGACAACGCCACCAGCTGGACGGACGTCTACTCCACCAGCACCGGCACCGGCGGCACCCAGACCATCCCGGTGACCGGCGCCGGCCGGTACGTGCGGATGTACGGCACCGCCCGCCCCGGCGGCTACGGCTACTCGCTGTGGGAGTTCAAGGTCGCCCTCGGTGGCGGCGGCACCACGTCCAACCCGCCGACCAGCTCCAGCCCGTCGCCGAGCACGTCGACGCCGCCGGACCCCAACTGGACCACGGTCTGGACCGACACCTTCGACGGCGCGGCCAACACCTCGCCGAACGCGGCCAACTGGCTGCTGCGCACCGGCACCCAGTACCCGGGCGGCGCCGCGAACTGGGGCACCGGCTCGGTCGAGACGGCCAGCGCGTCGACCGCCAACGTCTACCTCGACGGCGCCGGCAAGCTCAACATCAAGGCGATCCGGGACGGCAACGGCGCGTGGACGTCGGGCCGCATCGAGACCCAGCGGACCGACTTCCAGGCCGCCGCGGGTGAGCTGGTCAAGTTCACCGCCGTGCTCAAGCAGCCGGACGTCGCCAACGGCGACGGCTACTGGCCGGGCTTCCGGGCCACCGGCGCCGCCTACCGCGGCAACTACAACAACTGGCCGGGTGTCGGCGAGACCGACATCATGACCGACGCCAACGGCCGCAGCCAGCTGTCGCAGACCCTGCACTGCGGCACCGCCCCCGACGGGCCGTGCGGCGAGTACAACGGCCGCACCTCGGGCCTGGCCAGCTGCACCGGCTGCCAGACCGGCTACCACGAGTACACCCAGGTCATCGACCGCACGAAGACCGACGAGGAGATCCGCTTCTACCTCGACGGCAAGCAGTCGTGGGTCGTGCGCAAGAGCCAGGTCGGCGTCACCGCGTGGAACGCTGCCGTCCAGCACGGCTTCTACCTGCGCCTCGACCTCGCCATGGGCGGCGCGTGGCCCAACGCCATCGCCGGCTACACCGTCCCGACCCCGCAGACCACGTCCGGCGGCATCCTGTCCGTCGACTCGGTCACGGTGGCCAAGCAGACCGGCACCACGCCGGCCGCGATGACCGACCCGGCGACCCCGACCGGCGCCAGCGTCGTCAAGGTCACCGGCTCGCAGGGCAACTGGCAGCTGCAGGTCAACGGGCAGCCGTGGGAGGTCAAGGGCCTCACCTACGGCCCGCCGCAGGCCGCCGCCGACGGGTACATGCGCGACCTGAAGAACATGGGCGTCAACACGATCCGCACCTGGGGCGTGGACGACGCGAACACCCCGACGCTGCTCAACCGGGCCGCGCAGCAGGGCATCAAGGTGATCGTCGGGCACTGGCTCAACCAGGGCGCCGACTACGTCAACGACACCGCGTACAAGAACAACACCAAGACCGAGATCGTGAACCGGGTCAACGCGCTCAAGAACCACCCGGGCGTGCTGATGTGGGACGTCGGCAACGAGGTCATCCTGACCATGCAGGACCACGGCCTGGACGCCGCGACGGTCGAGGCCCGCCGGGTGGCGTACGCCAAGTACGTCAACGAGCTGGCGGTCGCGATCCACGCCGCCGACCCGAACCACCCGGTCACCTCGACCGACGCGTACACCGGCGCGTGGCCGTACTACAAGAACAACGCCCCGGCGCTGGACCTGCTCGCGGTCAACTCCTACGGCGCGATCAACAACATCAAGCCGGACTGGATCGCCGGCGGATACACCAAGCCGTACGTGGTGACCGAGGCCGGCCCGTCCGGTGAGTGGGAGGTCCCCAACGACGTCAACGGCGTGCCGAGCGAGCCGACCGACCTGCAGAAGCGGGCGGGCTACACGGCCAGCTGGAACGCGATCAAGGGGCACCCCGGCGTGGCGCTCGGCGCGACCGAGTTCCACTACGGCCTGGAGAACGACTTCGGTGGCGTCTGGCTCAACACCTACGGCGGCGGCTGGCGCCGGCTCGGGTACGGCGCGCTGAAGCAGGCCTACACCGGCACCCCGCTCGCCAACACGGCACCGGAGATCACCAGCATGACGGTCTCCAACCAGACCGCCGTGCCGGCCGGTGGCACGTTCACCGTGAACGTCGCCGCGACCGACCCGAACAACGACACCATCCGGTACAACGTGATGATCAGCGACAAGCACATCACCGGGAACACCGGCTTCCGCAACGTCAAGTTCACCCAGAACGGCTCCACCTTCACGGTGACCGCCCCGGAGACCCTCGGCGTGTGGAAGGTCTACGTCTACGCCTTCGACGGCCAGGGCAACGTCGGCATCGAGACGAAGTCGTTCAAGGTGGTGCCGCCGGTCATCGCCGGCACCAACATCGCCCAGGGCAAGACCGTGACCGCGTCGACCTACCAGCCGACCGGCACCAACGGCCCGCAGCTGCCGTCCTACGCGGTCGACAACAACTACGGCACCCGCTGGGCGTCGGAGTGGGTCGCCACCGCGTGGTGCACGGTCGACCTCGGTAGCAAGCAGACCTTCAACAAGGTCTTCCTGGCCTGGGAGGCGGCGTACGCGACCGGCTACCAGATCCAGACGTCCGACGACAACAACACCTGGACGACGATCTACTCGACGACGACCGGCAACGGCGGCTTCGACGAGATCAACGTCAACGGCAACGCCCGCTACGTGCGGATGAACGGCACCGCGAAGGCGACCGCCTACGGCTACTCGCTGTGGGAGTTCGGGGTCTACCGGTAAGTCACCCGACTAGGGCGGGCGGCGCGAGCCGCCCGCCCTTTCGTCTGTATTTTTCAGCGAATTTCATGCTATGTAGTGGAGAGCGCTCTCCATGCTCCGTGCTATAAAACCCGCCATGAGCGATCCACGTTCGGCCCGCAAACCCACCCTTGAAGACGTCGCGGAAGCCGCCGGCGTCTCCCGGGCCACGGTGTCGCGCGTCATCAACGGTGTTCGCAACGTCGACCCGAAGCTGCACTCGATCGTGTGGCAGGCCGTCGACGCCACGGGCTACGTGCCCAACCGGGCCGCCCGCTCGCTCGTCACCCGCCGCAGCGGCACCGTGGCCCTCGTCGTCTCCGACGCGGTCAGCCACGACGACGACCCCTTCATGCGGCGCTTCTTCGCCGACCCGTTCTTCGGCCGCATCGTCGGCGGCGTCATGTCGGTCCTGCGCCCCAAGGGCATCCAGCTCGCGCTGCAGATCGTCGGCACCGACGAGGCCCGCGGCCGGCTCGTCGGCGACCTCGGCCAGGGCCAGGCGGACGGGGCGGTCGTGCTGTCGCTGCACCCCGACGACACGCTGCCGCAGCAGCTCTACGAGGCGGGGATCGCCGCGGCGCTGGTCGGCCGCCCCGCCCAGCCGGTGCCGATCAGCTACGTGGACCTCGCCAACGACGCCGGCGGTGTCCTCGCCGCCGAGCACCTCATCGGCCGCGGCTGCACCCGCCTCGGCATGATCACCGGGCCCGCGCACGTGCCCGCCAGCCAGGACCGGCTGACCGGCTTCCGGCAGGCCCTCGCCCGGCACGGGCACGCCTGGTTCCCCACCGTCGAGGGCGGCTTCACCTACGAGTCGGGGGAGACCGCGCTGCTGGAGCTCCTCGAGCGGCAGCCGGAGCTCGACGGCGTGTTCATCGCCAACGACGTCATGGCCCAGGCCGCCGTGATGGCGCTGCGCGGCCGGGAGCTGCGGGTGCCGGAGGACGTGGCGGTCGTCGGCTTCGACGACAGCAGCGCCGCGCTGGACGCGCGGCCGCAGCTCACCACCGTCAGGCACCCCCTGGAGGACATGGCGGCGGAGAGCGCCCGGCTGGTCCTGGCCCGCATCGACGACCCCTCGCTGCGTGTCGAGTCGGTCATCTTCGACCCGAAGCTCGTCGTGCGGCAGTCTGCATGACGTGACGATGCCCGCCGCCGAGGTCGCGGTCTCCTCGTCGTTGGTGGCCGCGTTGGTACGGGCGCAGCACCCGTCATTCGAGGGGCGGCTGCGGCTGGTCGCCAACGGCTGGGACAACGCCGTCTACCGGCTCGGTGAGGACTGGTCGGTGCGGCTGCCCCGGCGCGCGGTCGCGGTGCCGCTGCTGGTCAACGAGCAGCGCTGGCTGCCCGAGCTGGCGCGGCTGCTGCCGGTGCCCGTGCCGGTCCCGGTCGCGGTGGGCGCCCCGGCCGGGGACTACCCCTGGCCGTGGAGCATCAACCCGTGGCTGCCCGGCGTGCCGGCCACCGCCGTGCCCGCCGCCGCCCGGCAGACGTTCGCCGCGGACCTGGCCCGCTGCTTCGCCGCCCTGCACGTCCCGGCGCCGGCCGGCGCCCCGCCCAACGCGTTCCGTGGCGTGCCCCTCGCGGACCGGGACCCGGCCGTGCGGGAGCGCCTGACGACCGGCGACCATCCGGCCGGGCTGCTGGACGTCTGGGAGGACGCCCTGGCCGCGCCGCCGTGGCCGGGCCCCGCCGTGTGGCTGCACGCCGACCCGCACCCGGCGAACCTGGTCGTCGGCGACGACGGGCGGCTGGCGGGCCTCATCGACTTCGGCGACCTGACCTCGGGCGACCCCGCCACCGACCTGTCCGCCGCCTGGATGGTGTTCGATCCGCCGGGCCGCGCCGTGTTCCGCGCGACGCTGCCGCAGGTGTCGCCGGCGACGTGGCGGCGGGCGCGGGGCTGGGCGCTGAGCATCGGCTCGGCGATCGCCGCGAGCTCGGCCGGCAGCCCGCACATGGCCGCGATCGGCGCGCACACCCTCGAGCAGGTCCTGCTGCCGGCGTGACGGTCCGCCGATTCCGGGAACCCGGTGGCCGCCGCGGACAGGTACAGACGTGACAGCCGATTTGCGGGCCCGGATCCGGGACGGAGACGCCGACGCGTTCGGTGCGCTCTTCGACGAGCACGCCGCCGCGGTCCACCGGCACGCGGTGTGGAGCGAGGGCGACCCGGCGCACGCCGAGGACGTGGTGTCGCTGACCTTCCTGGAGGCCTGGCGGATCCGCCGGTCGTTGCGCCCCGACGGCGGCAGCGTCCTGCCGTGGCTGCTCGGCATCGCCACCAACGTGCTGCGCAACCGCCGCCGCGCGGCGCGCCGGCACCGGGAGGCGCTGCGGCGGCTGCCGGTGCGCGACACCGTCCCGGACTTCGCCGACGAGGTGGTCGCCAGGATGCACGACGTCGACCGGGTCGCCGCGGCCGTGGCCGCCCTGCGGTCGCTGCGCCGCTCGGACCGCGAGGTGTTCCTGCTGTGCGTCTGGTCGCAGCTGGACTACGTCTCGGCCGCCGAGGCGCTGGGCGTGCCCGTCGGCACCGTGCGCTCGCGGCTGTCGCGGGCCCGGACCCGGCTGCGGGCCCGCGCCCAGCAGGAGCTGGCCGCGCCCCGGCCGGTCTCCACCGGACGACCCCGGATGAGCGCCGTCGAGCAGGGAGAGTCGTGATGAGTGAGCCCACCGCCCCGCCCGTGCCGGCCCTGCGACCGGCCCGCCACCAGGCCCTGCGGCAGCACCTGATGCGCGAGATCCAGGCGCATGAGATCCGGGCACCTGAGATCCAGGCGCGGGGGACCCGGCGGCCGGCATGGCGCTCCCGGCGGCTCCTGGCGCTGGCGGCGGTGCTGGCCGTCGCGGTCACGGCCGGGGCGGTCGCCCACGTGTGGGCGCCGCGCGGCGCACCGTCGGTCGTGGCGGTGGCGCAGGGCGACCGCGGCGGCGTCGCGCTGCTGCTGAACCAGGTGGCCATCGCCGCCGAGGCCGGCCCCGAGCCCGCCGCCGGGGAGGGCGGATACGTCTACGTCAAGAGCCGCGCCGCGTACGTCGAGGTGGGCAACGGCCCGGCCCGGCTGCAGCCGCTGTACACCCGGGAGATCTGGATCCCGCGCTACGAGCGGGGCGAGGGCCTGGTGCGGCAGCCCTTCCGTATCTGGCCGGTCATCGGCCCGGTCACGTCGGGCAGGACGCTGCCGGACATGACCCCGAACGCCGTGATCGTCGACCTGCCCGCCGACCCGGACCAGCTGCTGGCGAAGCTCTACCGGGAGCGGGACCGGCGGGGCCCGGGCAACAGCGCCGACGGCGCGGTGTTCACCGCGATCGGCGACATCCTGCGGGAGTCGCTGATGCCCCCGCAGACGAGTGCCGCGCTCTACCGCGCCGCCGCGAAGATCCCCGGCGTCGAGGTGGTCCGCGGGGTCACCGACGCGGTCGGCCGCCGTGGCATCGCCGTCGCCCACACGGACCAGCGCCGCCGCGACGAGTGGATCTTCGACGAGCGGACCTTCGAATACCTGGGCGAGCGCAGCTACCTCGTGACGGCGACCGAGGACGGCCCGGCCGGGACTGTGCTGGGCACGATGGCGGTGCTGCGGCGCGCCGTGGTGCCGGAGCTCGGGCGGCGACCGGCGCAATAGCCGGCCCCCGGCGAACTCATCGGTCGGCCTCGGTGAACCGGCGCGCGCCGCGACCTGCAGTCAGTGACGCGCGCCGGCAGTCCCCGGTTTCGGAGAGCGCTCTCCGAGATGCCCCGAGTCTGCCGGTCCGGATCTTCCGCGTCAAGGCGTCCCGGCTGTTCCGGTAAAGATCAGGATTCGGTCAGGACTGCGTGCGCAGGTGTTGACACCCGCCGGTACCAGCGGGAAACTTCCTTTACGGAGAGCGCTCTCCAGCCGGGTCGGGTGCCGGCGGGGAGTGGCGCCGAGGTGGCCGGTCACACGATCCGAACGGGTCGACGGGGGTTGGCTGGGTCACCTGACCGACGCCGTAGGACAGGCAGTTCGGGTTGGTCGTCCAGGCGGGGGCTGCTCGAAACGATCGTCCGACGGGCGCTGAGGCCGCTTCGCGGACCGCGCCCAGCGGTGCCGGGACGGGTGCGGCAGCCGGGCATTTCCGGGTGCTTCCACCAGCACGTCACCGACGGCGACCGGGTTGGGGTCGCCGCCGGCGGGACGACCGCGACAGCAGCCGTCCCGTGCATCGATTCCGCAGTTGCGGTGGCCGCTCCGGGCTCTGGGCGCCCTGGCCGCCGCAACTGCGGGACCGTCCCGCCGAAGGGAGCCAACCGTGCGACCGAGCCCCGCCAGGCCCGCGATCACCACCGTCCTGCTCGCCGCCGTCCTCGCGCTCGGCGCCGGGTGTGCGCAAGCGCCGGCACCGCAGCCACCGGCACCGGCGGCACCTGCGACCGCTTCGGACTTCGGCGGCACCGACATCGCGTGGGTGCAGCTCATGATCCCGATGGACGAGCAGCTGCTGCCCGTCCTCGACCTGGTGCCGGGGCGCACGGCGGACCAGGCGCTGATCCGGCTCGCGGCCGACCTGCGCACGCAGTACACCGGCGAGATCCAGCAGCTGAAAGCGCTCAGGGTCAGGGCCGGGCTGGACGAGAGCAACCCGCACGCCGGGCACCGGATGCCGGGCCTCGTCGACACCGACACCCTCGCGGCGATCGGCGCGGCGGGCGGCGGGGAGTTCGAGCGGCAGGTCGCCGAGTGCCTGCGGACCCACCTCGACCAGCTGGCGAGCCTGGCCCGCTCGGAGATCACCAACGGGACCAGCGCGGCGGTCAAGGACCTCGCCGGGCAGGTCGAGGCGTCCAGGACCGCCGGACTGGCCCGGCTGCCGGCTTTGTCACCGCGGCCGGCGGCTAGCGGCGCAGCAGGCGGTGGCTGACGGCGGCGACGACGAGGACGATGACCGCCGCGAAGCCGAGCAGCGCCACCCTCCCCGGGAGGAACTGGGTGGCCACGCCGAGGCCGAGCACCGGGACGGCCAGGCCGAGGTAGCCGCCGAGGAACACCCCCGAGAGGGCCTCGCCCCGGGTCTCCGCGGGCGCCAGGCCGACCACCGTGGACAGCGCGCCCTTGAGCAGCGCGCCCGCGCCGCCACCGGCGACCACGCCGCCGAGCAGGAACACCGGCAGGCTCGCCGCCCACACGCCCGCGGTGACGGCGAGCAGGCCCGCGGTCACGAGCACCAGGCCGCCGGCGACCTGGCGGCGCACCGGCTCGCGGCGCAGCAGGATCTGCGCGACGGCACCGCTGGCGAACACCATCGCCGCGACGGCACCGGCGAGCGCCCGCGACGGGTGGTGCAACGTCCCGGCGACGAAGACCGGCGCGAGGGACGTGAAGAGGCCGAGGACCGACAGCGCCGCGAACGCGCCGCCACCGGCGGCGAAGTAGAGGGGGCGGGCCGCCGCGGGGACGGTGACGCGCTGCGGCCGGTACCGCCGCGGCCGCCGCGGACCGGTGACCGTCTCCGGGACGCGCGCGACGGCGGCCGCGGCGACCAGCAGCAGCACCAGGAACACCGCGTAGGAGGTGCGCAGCGGCGCCGGGCCGTACTGCGCGAGCAGTCCCGCGACGAGCGGGCCGGCCGCGAACCCACCGAGGTTCGCCACCGTGGCCACCAGGTCGCCGCGTTCGCGGCCGGCGCCGGGACGGGCGGCGGCGTGCAGCTCCGACAGGTGCGCGGTCGCCGTCGCGGTGAGCATGCCGACGCCGAGCCCGGACAGGACCCGGGCGACGATGACGACGGCGAGCGACGTCGAGGTCAGGAACAGCGCCGCGGCCGCGGCCTCGAGCAGGATCGCGGGCAGCAGAACCCGCCGCCGGCCCAACCGGTCCGACAGGTGCCCGGCGAGGAACAGGCTGACGATGACCCCGGCGGCGTACGCCGCGAACGCGACCGTCACCGCGATCGTCGAGTAGCCGTCGTGACGCTGGTAGACCGCCCACAGCGGGGTCGGCACGACGGTGAAGGCCAGGGACACCGCGAACGCCGCCGCGATCGTCCAGAACCCGCGCTCGTGCCGCGCGGATCGCTCCGGTACGGCGGCAGGACGGGTCAGCAGGGTGGTCATGCGACGACTGTGCCGCGCGGCAGTCAGCACCAACAACGAATGTTCGTGCTCGTAGCTATCATCAAACGTGATGGAGCTGCGGCATCTCGTGTATTTCGTGACCGTCGCCGAGGAGCGCAACTTCTCCCGCGCTGCGGTGCGGCTGCGCGTCGTGCAGTCCGGGGTGTCCGCCGCGATCCGGTCCCTGGAGCGGGAGCTGGGCACGCCGCTGTTCGACCGCAGCTCGCAGCGCGTGGCGCTCACCGACGCCGGCGCGGCGCTGCTGCCCGCGGCCAGGGCCACGATCGACGCGGCGCAGGCGGCCCGGGACGCCGTCGACGAGGTCCGCGGCGGGCTGCGCGGCACCCTGCGCATCGGCACCCTGATCTCGGTCGGCTTCGTCGACCTGCCGGGGCTGCTCGGCCAGTTCCGCGCCGAGCACCCGGGCGTCGACCTGCGGCTGCGGGCGGCGCCGACCGGGTCCGCGGGGCTGGCCCGCTCCGTGCTCGACGGGGAGCTCGACGTGGCCTTCGTGTCCCTCGCCGGCCGGCCACCGGCGGGCCTGTCGGTGCGGGTCCTCCTGGCCGACCCGATCGTCGCGGTGCTCCCCTCCGGGCACCGGCTGGCGCACCGCGCCGAGGTGACCCTCGCCGACCTCGCCGACGAGCCGTTCGTCGACTCCCCGCCGGGTTACGGCAACCGCACCGAGGTGGACCGCGGCTTCGCCGCCGCCGGCCTGGACCGCAGGGTCGCGCTGGAGGTCGCCGACATCGCGACCGTCGCCCAGTACGTGCGCAACGGCCTCGGTGTCGCGCTGATCCCGCGGTTCGCGGTGGGGGAGACGGCGGGGGATGCGGCTGGGGACACGGGCGGGCTGCGGGTGCTGCCGCTGGCCGGGGCCCGGCTGCGCTGGACGTTCGGGGTGGCGACGGGATCCGCCCGCCGCCCGAGCGCGGCGGCCCGGGCCCTGCTCGACCTCGTCGACAGGCACCGGGTGCGACCGCCCGGCTGACCCGGCCCGCTCGGCCCGTCTCGGCCCGCTCGGCCCGGCTCGGCTGGCCCGGCTCGGCTGGCCCGGCTCGCCCGGCCCGGCCCGGCCCGGCTGGCCCGGCCCGGCTGGCCCGGCCCGGCTGGCCCGGCCCGGCTGGCTCGGCTCGGCTGGCTCGGCTCGGCTGGCCTGGCTCAACTCGGCACGGACGGTTCGGCCCGCGTGACGCGCATCGGGTGCAAATGACCGGTTAGCGCTCAGGTGCGGGTGGGGTGCGCCGAACGGACGGCAAAAGGAGGTGCCCATGACGCGCACGACGTCCCGCCGCTACGGTGGGCTGGGCCGGTGGTTCGGCGACATCCGGATCGGGGTGAAGATCACCGCGGCGCTCGCGGTCGCGCTGCTCGCCGGCGGTGTCGTGGCGTGGGCCGGGCTCGCGGCGCTGGGCACCGCCAACACCAACGCCGGCGCGATCTACTCCGACAACCTGCTGTCGACCAGCCTGCTCAACGAGACCCAGGGCGCGCTCGACGACGAGATCAACGCCCTCGCGCTGATGAACATCGCCGACCAGCCCGCGGTGACCGACCAGTACCGCGCCCGCGCGCTCGACGCGGCGGACCGGCTGACGAAGGGCATCGACCGGTACGCGGCGCTCGGCCTGCAGGCCACGCAGCGGCCGCTGGTCGCCGCGCTCCGGCAGGCGGTGACCGGCCTGCACGCCGTGCGCGACAGCAAGCTGATCCCGGCCGCGACCGACAGCGACAACGCGCTGTTCGCGAGCATCTACCGGTCCGCGGCCGAGCCGCTGGTCGGCGCGGCCAACGAGGCGCTGGACGGGCTCGCCGCGTTCGAGTCGGCGGCCGCGCGGGCCGCGGCGGAGCGCAACGCGGACCAGTACTCCACCAGCCGCGCCACGATCGTCGCCTGCCTGGTCGGCGGCTGTCTCGTCGCCGCCGCCCTCGGCTGGGTCACCGTCCGCCGGATCGTCGGGCCGATCCGGCAGGTCGGCGGCGTGCTGACGATGATGGCCGACGGGGACCTCAGCGGCCACCTCGACGTCGACACCCGCGACGAGGTGGGCGTCATGGCCGGCGCCCTCAACCGGGCGACGCAGAGCATGCGCACGGCGGTGCAGACGCTGGGGCGGACGTCGTCGGCCCTCGCGGCCGCGGCGGAGCAGCTGTCGGGGACGAGCACGCAGATCGCCGCGAGTGCCGTGCAGACCAGCGGCCAGGTGGCCGTCGTGGTGACCGCCGCCGACGAGGTGACCCGCAACGTGCACACCGTGTCGGCCGGTTCGCAGGAGTTGAGCCTGTCGATCCGGGAGATCTCGCAGAACGCCAACGAGGCCGCGATCGTGGTCGGGGAGGCGGTGTCCGCCGCGCATGCGACCGACGCCACGGTGTCGAAGCTCGGCGAGTCGTCGCAGGAGATCGGCAACGTGGTCAAGACGATCACGTCGATCGCCGAGCAGACCAACCTCCTCGCGCTCAACGCCACGATCGAGGCGGCCCGCGCCGGTGACGCGGGCAAGGGGTTCGCGGTCGTCGCGACCGAGGTGAAGGACCTGGCCCAGGAGACCGCGCGGGCCACCGAGGACATCTCCCGCCGGGTCGCCAGCATCCAGGCCGACACGGACACCGCCGTCGCCGCGATCCGCGACATCGGCGAGATCATCTCGAAGATCAACGACTATCAGCTGACCATCGCGTCCGCGGTCGAGGAGCAGACCGCCACGACCGCCGAGATGAACCGCGGGGTCGCCGAGGCGGCCGGCGGAATCGGTGAGATCGCCGCCAGCATCGGGTCCGTCGCCGCTGCCGCGCAGGTCACCACGGAGGGTGTCGCCGAGTCGCAGCGCACGTCGGCCGAGCTCGCGCGCATGTCGCACGAGGTGCAGACCCTGGTGGCGAACTTCCGGGTCTGAGACGTCACACACATTCGTTTGCGTCACCGCGCGACCATGTTTTTAGACTGACTGGTCAGTACAAGTTGGTCGGAGGTCGCGGTGACCGTGGTGGAAGCGCGTGGGCTGAGCGCCCGGACCCGGCGTGGCTGGGTGTTCCGGGACGTGGATCTCGACGTCGGGGCGGGGGAGCGGGTCACGGTCACCGGCCCGGCCGGCAGCGGCCGCACCTCGCTGCTGCTCGCCCTCGCCGGCTGCTTCAGGACCAGCGCCGGCACCGTCCGCCGGGACGGCGTCGTCGCGCTCGGCCACGTCTCCGGCGTGCACGAGCCGGAGCCCGCGCTGACCGTCGCCGAGCACATCGAGGAGCGCCGCGTCCTGCTCGGCCGCCGCCGGCTCAGGAAGACCCCGGACCTGCCGCTGGACCCCGGCACCCTCGGCCGCGACCTCGACGCGCTCGGCCGGCAGCTGCTCGGGCTCACCCTCGCCGGGATGGCCGGCCCGGCCGCGATCGTCGTCGACGACATCGACCTCGGACTGTCCGCCGCGGAGCTGCTCGAGCTCGAAGGCGCGCTGACCGCGCTCACCGGCGACGGGACCGCCGTCGTCGCCGCCGCCCGGGAGTGCGCGGCCGGCCGTGCCTTCGCCCTGGAGGGACACCGATGAGACTCGCCCTGTTCGAGCTGCGGCGCTTCACCCGCGCGCCGATCACGGTCGCCGCGCTGGCCGTCCTCGCCCTGATCCCGCTGCTGTACGGGGCGCTGTACCTGTGGGCGTTCTGGGACCCGTACGGCAACATGCGCCACATCCCGGTGGCCGTCGTCAACGCGGACCGGCCGGCGACGGCCGCCGACGGCAGCACCGTGCACGCCGGCGACGACCTCACCGCCAAGCTCCTGCGCCGGGACGTGTTCGGCTGGCAGCAGACCACCGAGGCGGCCGCCCGCGAGGGGCTCGCCGACGGGCGGTACCAGCTGATCTTCGAGATCCCGGCGGACTTCTCCGCGTCGCTGGTCACCCCGCCCGATCCGGACCGCGACCCGACCGGCGGCCGGCTGCTCGTGGTCAACGACGACGCCACCAACTACCTCACCGGCCAGCTGTCGCGCAGCGTCTTCACCGAGGTCAGGGCCAGCGCCGCCGCGTCCGTCGCCGGCGGCTACTTCGACCGGATGCTGATCGGCTTCACCGACCTCAAGACGCGGACCGCGCAGGCCGCCGACGCCGCCGGTCAGCTCGCCGACGGCGCCACCCAGGCCGGTGCCGGCGCCGGCTCCCTGGTCGGCGGGCTCGACCAGGCCGCGGGCGGCGCCGGCTCGCTGGCGAGCGGGCTCGACCAGGCCGCGAAGGGCTCGAAGCAGCTGTACGACGGGCTCGTCGCCCTCGACCAGGGCGCCGCGCAGCTCGCCGACGGCACCGCCCAGGCGGCGGCCGGCGGGCGGCTGCTCGCCACCAAGGTCGGCGCCGCCGCCGACACGGTCGAGCCGGTGCTGCGCGACAACGCGGCGCTGATCGAGACCGCCGCGACCAGCATCGCCGACGGCGCCGACCTGCTCCGCGACCACCTCGACGCGCTGCCCGCCCTCGCCACCACCGCCACCCAGCGCGCGACCGCCACCCGGTCGTCGCTCGCCGAGCTGGGCCGGCGCTACCCGCAGATCGCCGGCAGTCCTGAGTACCAGGCGGCCGTCGCCGCCGCGGACGACGCCGTCACCGCCGCCCGGCTGGTGCAGACCCGCCTGGAGACCGGCGACCTCGCCGCCGTCCGCGCCGACCTGGACCGCGCGTCGCGGCTCGCCCGGCAGGTCGCGGCCGCCGCGCCGCACCTCGCCGACGACGTCGCCGCCGCCCGCGCGCAGGTCGACCAGCTCGCCGACGGCCTCGACCAGCTCGCCGGCGGCGCCGCCCGGCTGCACGACGGCACCGGTGCCCTGTCCGGCGGCGCCCGCGACCTGTCCGGCGGGCTGTTCCGCCTCGCCACCGGCGCCCAGCAGCTCGACGACGGCCTCGGCGCCCTCTCCGACGGCGGGCACCGGCTCGCCGGCGGGCTCGGTGAGCTCTCCGACGGCGCCAGCCGGCTGGCCCGCGGCCTGTCCGACGGCGCGGCGGCCATTCCCGGCTACGACCCCGACACCCGCGCCGAACGCGCCGGCGTGCTGGGCGACCCCGTCGCCCTCGACCGCGACACCGAGCACCCCGCCGCGACGTACGGGGCCGGGTTCGCGCCGTACTTCCTCGGCCTCGCCCTCTGGGTCGGCGCGATGATCAGCTACATGGTGCTGCGCCCGCTGACCCGCCGGCACCTGGTCTCCGGCGCGCCCGCCCACCGCGCGGCCCTCGCCGGCTGGCTGCCCGGCCTCGTCGTCGGCGTGGTCCAGGCGACGGCGCTGTTCCTGGTCGTGCGCTTCGCCCTCGGCCTGCACCCCGCGCACCCCTTCGGGATGTACGCCTTCCTGTGCCTGACGGCGGTCGCGTTCACGGCGATCGTGCAGTGGCTCGGCGCCCGCCTCGGCGCGGCCGGCCGCCTCGCCGCGCTCGCCGTGCTGATGCTGCAGCTCACGTCGTCCGGCGGCACGTACCCGATCGAGACCACCCCGGGCTTCCTGCAGGCCGTCCACCCGTTCCTGCCCATGACGTACGTCGTGTCAGGGGTCCGGCACCTCGTCAACGGGGGCCCTGGCGGTACGGTCGTCACCGGGGCCCTGGTCCTGGCCGGCTTCGCCGCGCTCGCGTTCACGCTGACGACCCTGGCCGCGTGGCGCGGGCGCCGGTTGACGCCGGCGAAGCTGCACCCGGACCTGGTGATGTAGGGGGTTGTAGGTCGTTGGAACAGGACGGTCGGACGCGTCGCCGGACCGGCACCCGGCAGCGGCTGTACGAGGCGGCGATGGAGCTCATCGCCGAGCACGGCTTCTCCGCCACGACCGTCGAGGACATCGCCCTGCGCGCCGGCGTCGCCAAGGGCACGGTGTATTACAACTTCCCCTCGAAGAACGCCCTCTTCGAGGAGCTGCTCCGGCACGGCGTCGGCATCCTCACCGCCGACTTCCGCACCGCCGTCGAGGGCCTCGCACCGCCGGAGGCCGTCCTCGCGCTGATCCGGGCCGAACTGGCGTACATCGAGCGGCACCGCTCCTTCGCCCAGCTGCTGCTGTCGGAGATGTGGCGCACCAACCGCGAATGGCACCAGACCCTGCAACTGCTGCGCAGCGAGGCCGTCGACGTCATCGCCCTCGTCCTGCGCCGCGGCGTCGACGAGGGCCAGTTCGACGCGGCGCTGGACGTGCGGATGGCCGCGGCGGCCCTCTTCGGCGTCTGCCTCGTGGTTGCCGTCGACTGGCTCGTCTTCGAACCCGACCGCTCCCTGTCCGACGTCCAGGACGCCCTCATCACCGTCATCCGGGCCCGGGTCGGCGTCTGAGGCCAGGCTCAGGGGCCGAGCGTCACCAGGCGGCGCAGCGACTCGCGGTCGCCGCCGACCTCGTACGAGTCCAATGTGGACGGATCGGCCAGCAGGTCGTTGAGGGCGCGGGGATCCGTGATGATGCTCGCGTCGGCGTGGTCCGGGGCGCCCTGGGTGACGTCGACCCGGCCGGGTGCGGTCCGGACCGTCCACACCTCGACGGTGTCCGGGGCGGTGCGCAGCTCGATCCGGTAGGCCGCGGTCCGGTCCGGCCGGGCGGCGCCGCGCAGGTACAGCAGGACCGACGTGGCGCTCAGGGTGAACGGCTCCGCGGGGCGGGGCAGCGCGGCACCCCATGCGCCGAGGGCGGCCAGCACCGCTTCGAGGCCACGGCCGTGCGGGGTCAGGTCATAGATCCACGAGGCGGCGGGCGGGGGCAGGCGGTGGCGGTGCAGGACGCCGCGGGACTCCAGCTCGCGGAGGCGGTCGGCGACCAGGTTGGAGCTGGCACCGGGCAGGCCGCGGCGCAGGTCGGAGAAGCGGCGCGGCCCGAGCAGCAGCTCCCGCACGACGAGCAGCGCCCACCGCTCCCCGACGGCGTCGAGGGCCCGGGCGATCGTGCACGCGTCGCCGTAGCTGCGGGTGGTCGGCATGGTGGTAACGTACAACCTCATGGCTGTGAAAAACAACGTCGTCCACGTCGAGGTCATCGGCGCGGACCCCGCCGGGCTGCGGGACTTCTACGGTCAGTTGTTCGGCTGGGAGTTCGACACGAGCGCACCGGTCGCCCCGTCGGTGTCCGCCGCGGGTGACTACGGCTTCACCGAGACGGGCGGCGGCGTCCCCGGCGGCGTCGGCGGCGGCGAGGGCTTCACGCCGCAGACGGTGTTCTATGTCGGGGTGCCCGATGTGGCGGCCGCGCTGCGGGAGGCGGAGCGCCTGGGTGGCACCCGCCGGATGGGTCCGGAGCGGGCACCCGGCAGGGACCTCGTGGTCGCCCAGTTCACCGACCCCGAGGGCAACCTGATCGGTCTCGCCGGCCCCGCCGCCTGAGGCCCGGTGGCCGACGCGCGGGCCCGGCGTGTACGGCGGCGGCGTGGACACGGTCGCGCCGATCACGGTTTCCCACGCCTGTGCAACGTCGGTCCAAGTCGCCTGTTCGACGTAGACCATTGCGGGACCCGGCCGACGCGATCAAGGCGACCGGCACAGCAGAAGCGGTCGAGGTTTCAACGGTCGGCCGGGCTCAGCCCATCGGGTACGTCGGGCACAGCCGCTTGTGCACCACGTCCAGGATCTTCGCCGCCACCGCCGGCCCGAACCCTTCCGGATGGTCCGGCGCCGTGAACCGCTTGTTCGTGAGGTCGACGAGCTTCGCCCGGTCCTTCGGGAAGCGCTTGATGCTCGAGCACTGATCGCGCCCCCGGTCGACGATCGTCCGCTCGTCCTTTTTACCGATGATGTCCGGGTCGATGGCGCGCAGGTCCGCGATGTACGCGGCCTGCGTCGCCGTGTCGGGCTTCGGCGGGATACCCGCGGCGGCCTCAGCGCTGACCCAGCCCACAGACGTGGTCGGGCTGGCCGCGCTCGTCGCCACGGCGGCATGGGCACCCGGATCCGCTTTCGGGGTGGCGGCGGGTTTGCCACCGCAGGCGACGCCGAGACCCGCTGCGACAGCGAGGGCGAGGACGGTTCGACGCATCAGGCGGCTCCAAGGTCAGGGCGGGGCACGGCCGTGAAACGAGGCGCCCAAGCTGAAACGGCTGGACTTCAAAAGCTGCGGCGTTACTCAGGTGCCGTACCCACCTGCAGGTGGGTTCGGGTGCATAAGGCGGACAGTCCTCGTCCAATGCCCTGCGCCGCCGTCAGCCAGCTCCGGCTGACCGCAACCGCACTTCCAGGCATCGACTCCGTCTCCTGCTACCGGCGGCCAGAACCGCAGCCGGATCGCCTCGACCCTCGGCTCGGTCTGGCTTGGGGCGAACGACTCAACGAACAGCGATGTCGGACGGTCAGCGTGAAGCACCGCCTCGATTGCCAATGGGCTCGATGAACCGCCGCCCATAAGCGCCTCGGCCTGTACCCGGCAGTCGCGGTTGACGACGACCTCAGCGACGAGGAAGTCCTGCCCGTCGGCTCCGTCGCGCCACTCCGTGGGCAAGGTGCCAGGCGTCACCGGACGCATCACCTCGTGCCGAGCGATTCGCTCCATCTTCAACGCGGCCAGCGTCGCGTCCGCGGATTCCCGGGCCGATACCGCCGAGTCGCGGGACACCTGCAGCGCCTCCTCGGCGATGTCGTTCGCTGTCGCCGCAGCATCCTTGGACGCGATCGCGATCGCGTTCGCGTCATGGGAGACCGTCGTCGACTCGCGGGCGATCTTGTTCGCCTCGTCGGCAAGCTTGTTTGCCTTGTCTGCCTTCTGGTTGCCCTCTTCCGCGACTTCGTTCGCCGTCGTGGAGACGCGGTTCGATCGGATCGCAATCACGAGGCGGCGATGCCTGCGGCTCCGCCGACGAACCCGGTGATGGTGCTGGCGATATCTGTCCACATGGGCGCGTCGACCATCGCGGCAGCCTATTGCCGGCCTCGGGTTGCAATCGTCAGCGCAACGTCCGATCATCCATGGCCGACCGGGTCCGGCACCCGGCTACCGCCCCATGCCCTGCAGGTCCGTCAGATACCAGGGCCGTTGGAGGCTCGACCGCCGCGCCCCGGTCGTCGACGGCGTCCAGTTCATCCGCCGCTCGACCGGCGTCTCCCGCGGCACCTGGCGCGGCTCGGGGCCGTCGAGCTGTTCGCCCGGTACGGCCCGTCGACCTGACCGGACCCGCCGCCTGACGCCCGCCTGTCGGCTCAGCCGGCCTGCTGCGGCTTCCGTGTGGTGAGCCCCGGGATCCGTGACCGCCCGGTGGCCGACGCGCGGGGGGCGGGCCGGGACAGGGACTTCTGCGTCGGGGTGTAGGTCTCCGTGTACTGGTCGTAGCGGTACTGCCCGGGGATGGAGATCGCGTCGCCGAGCGGGGCGATCAACGCGTCCTTCAGGGCGAGGACGCCGCCGAGGAGGGTGGCGTATTTCAGGGACGCGGCGTTGCGGGTGAAGTAGGCGGCGGTCGGCGCGCTGAGCTGGCCAGGGGTGGACAGCAGGAGCGGGCCGAAGTTGCCGCCGACCATCGCGCCGCCGGTCAGGGCGTCGAACCAGGTGGACGCGGTCGCCACGGCCGCCACGCGAGGACCGTCGAAGAAGAAGTCGGCGACGGCGACCGCGGTCTCGAACTCGGTCGCGCCGTAGACGGGCCAGTAGAAGAAGTTCTTCGGCCAGGACGGCATCTTGCCGGCGTTGGCGGCGTTGAGCAGGGCCCGGACGCCGGGCCCGCCGACGCCGATCATTCTCGTGCCGGTGTCGATGTCGGGTTGCAGCTTGTTGAGGTACGCGGCGGTCGCGGCGGGCATGGTGTCGCCGGCGGTGAGGACGATGACGGTGCCGGGGTTGGCTCCGGCGGCGGCGCCCGCGGCGAGCGCGTCGTAGTACTTCAGCGACGTGGCGATGATGACGGCCTTCGGGGAGGGCTCGATCTCTTTCGCGATGGCGATCGCGGTGTCGTACTCGGTGGCGCCGGCCAGCCGCACGACGGTGTAGCCGAGGGCCTTCACGGCGCTTTCGACCTTGGCCGACAGTGCGACGGTGCCGCCCAGCAGGTACACCTTGCCGCCGGGGGCGAGGATGCGCTGGATCTCGGCCTTGGTGGAGGCGTGCAGGCCGCCGGGTGGGGTGATCAGCAGGGGGCCCTGCCGGCGCACCGCGAGCGCCGATCCGCCGAGCGCGTCGAGGTAGACGTCGTCGCGGGACAGCACGACGGCCTGCGCCTGCGTGCGGATGCCGTCGTCGACGCCGTGGTCGGCCCAGTTGTACCGGGAGGTCGCGACCGCGGTGTCCAGCGCCGTCTGACCCCAGACCCGCTCGACGACGTTCTGCGCGACCGGCTGCCACCTGGGGCGGCTGCCGCTCGGGGCGATCGTGACGTACTTCTTGGTGGCCAGCTCGATCCGTTTGATCTTCGAGTTGCCGTCCGCGCTGGTGAAGAGGATGCTGTCGCCCTGCGGGGACCAGGCGGGCTCGCGGTTGATGTAGCCGCCCTCGGTCTCCTTCGAGGTCAGCTGCACCTGGTTGGTGCCGTCGGCGTCGGCGAGCCAGATCTGGCTTCCGCCGCCGGAGTCGCTCCGGGTGAACGCGAGCCGGCTGCTGTCCGGGGAGAAGTCGGCACCCCAGCCGTTGTCGATGATCTTGGTGACGACGCCGTACTCCTCGAACCGGTAGATCTCGGAGCCCTCGTACACGTTCCAGGGGCGGCGGTCGAAGACGATCGCGCCGTCGGCGGCGACCGCGGGGCCCAGGGCGTACCGGCCGTCGTTGGGGATGCCGAGGAACGGCACGCTGAACTCCCAGTTGCCGCCGGCGCTGGTGATGAACAGCGTGTTGTCGCCGTTGTTGAACATCCGGTAGATCACGTACCGGCCGCCGTAGGCGTAGACCGGGTCCTCGCCGCCGGGGTCGACCGTGTTCGGGACCAGCTGGAAGTAGTCGCTGCCGTCCGCGCGCACCGACTGCGGGGTGTGCACGCCGCCGTAGACGAACCGGCTGCCGTCCGGGGACCAGCTTCCGGTGCTGCCGCTGTTGGGGATGTCGAACGGTTTGGCGTCGGTGCCGTCGGCGTTGGCGATGAAGATCCCGCCGACCGACGGGTGCAGGAAGGTGATCTTCCCGAGCGAGCCCGGCGGTGTCGCGCGAGCGGGGCGCTGCGACCCCGAGACGGCCGCTGTGGCGGTGGCGGCGGCGATGGCGCCGAGCATGGCTGAGCGGCGGGTGAGCCTGAACGACATGGTATTCCTCCCCGTGAATGATCAGCGGGGAGTGTATGTGGCATCGGCGGCGGCGCGGCAGGGCTGAACGGCCGGACCTTTCAGCGCACCACCCGACGCTGCGGGCGGGTCGGCGCGGTCAGCGCGGCCTGCTCCAGGACGATCGCCACGCGGGCGCCGCGCAGCGGGCCGCGCTCCACGACGAGGCGGCCGCCCGCGGTCTCGGCGACCCTGCGGACGATGTCCAGGCCCAGGCCGGTCGACCCGGCGCCGCTGGAGCCGCGGCGCAGCGCCTTGGCCGGGTCGGCGATGCCCGGTCCCGCGTCGTCGACGATCAGGCCGCGCGGGGACACGTGGACCTCGAAGCCGGTGCCCTCCGGCGTGTGCTGGAAGACGTTGCCGAGCATGCAGTCCACGGCCGACACCAGGTCGGACTCGGCGACCGGCACCCACACCGGCTCGTGGCCGCCGACGACCCGCCACGGACGCTGCTGGTCCTCGGCGAGCACCGACCAGAACGCGAGCCGGTCGGCGACGACCTCGACCAGGTCGGTGCTCTCCGGCACCCGGTCCGCCGCCGAGCGCCGAGCGGTCGTGATGATCTGCTCGATCTCGTCGTCGAGCGCGTCGAACGCCTGCCGCATCCGCTCGCCGATCGGGCCGGGCGGCATCGCGTCGGCGTCCAGCCGCAGCGCGGTCAGCGGCGTGCGCAGCCGGTGCGACAGGTCGGCGGCGAGCTCGCGTTCGGCGTCGGCGAAGGCGACCATCTGGTCCGCCATCCGGTTGAAGCTGCGCGCCGCGTCCCGCAGCTCCGGCGGGCCGTCCGGCTCGACCCGGGCGTGCAGGTCGCCGTCGCCGAACGCCCGCGCGCCCTCGGCGAGCTGCTTCGTGGACCGCACGATCTGCGCGCCGAGCCGGTCCGCGACGAGGGTCGAGCCGCCGATGAGCACGACCGCGAGCCCGACCAGCGCCAGCCACGCCGCGCCGACGCCCCGGCTGAGGTCGGCGTCGGAGACGTACACCTCCACGACCGCGGTCCGGTCGCCGTCCAGCACCACCGTCTGCAGGTAGGCGACGCCCCCGGGTGCGTCCACGGTGAGCGACCGGCCCTGCGTCGCGGCCCGGTCCACCTCGGCGATGGCGGCGTGGCCGGTGCCGACCGTCGGCTCGCCGAGCAGGTGCACGGCGAGGCGTCCGCTCTGCCCGGCCGGGACGGTCGCCACGGCCCGGTCCAGGGCGCCCGACCCGTTGCCCGAGGCGGACGCGAGCGCCGCCACCATCGCGTCGGCCTGATACCGCGCCTCGGCGAGCGCGCGGTCGTGCGCGATCTCCTTGGTGACATAGGCGAGCGGGACGAGGAACGCCAGCGCGATCATCGAGGTGATCGCGAACGACAGGCGCATCAGCGCGTTCCTCATGGCTGCGCGGGGGGCCGGTCCGGGTCGACGAGCATGACGCCGACCCCCCGGAAGGTCCGCAGGTAGCGCGGCGCCGTCGCGCTCTCGCCGAGCTTGCGGCGCAGCCACGACACGTGCACGTCGATCGTCTGGTCCTCGCCGGAGCTGTCCGGCCGCTGCCACACCTCGGTCAGCAGCTCCCGCCGGCTCACCACCCGGCCGGCCCGCTGCGCCAGGTAGGCCAGCAGGTCGAACTCCTTCTTCGTCAGCTGCAGCGGCTGCCCGCCGATGGAGGCGAAGCGCTGCTGCGGGTTGACGTGCAGCGCGCCGATCGTCACCCCGGCCGGCACCGCCGCGGAACCCTGCGTGCCCTGCCCGCGGCGCAGGACCGCGTTGATCCGCGCCGACATTTGCGCGCTGGAGAAGGGTTTCGTCACGTAGTCGTCGGCGCCGGCGTCGAGCAGCCGGATGATGTCGCGCTCCGAGCGCCGGGCGGTGGCGACGATGACGGGCGCGTTGGAGATGCCGCGCAGCATCCGCAGCACGTCGAGGCCGTCCATGTCCGGCAGCCCGAGGTCGAGGATGACCAGGTCCGGCGGGTCGGTCGCGATGACCCGCAGCGCGGATCCGGCGTTGCCGACCGGGCGCACGACGTGGCCGGCGTCGGTCAACGCCCGGGACAGGGCGCCGGAGACGGCGACGTCGTCCTCGACGAGCAGGATCAGCGGCATGGCAACACCGTAGCGCCGGGTTTGCCATGCAAGGCGGAGTGGGTGAGAAGATCGGCGTGTGCGGGTCAGACGTGCGGCGGTGCCGGTGCTGCTGTGGTGCCTGGCGACCACGGCGAGCATCGCCGTCGCGTCGCTGGCGCTGCGCCCCGTGCTGCGCACGGCCGTGCCGTCCGACTCGCTGCCGGTCCCGGCCGCCGAGGCCCGCGGACCCGGCGACCTGATCCCGCAGCCGGGCCTGCCGCCGCCGTCGTCCGTCGTGCCCGTCTCGCCCACCGCAGGCGCGTCGACGGTCGTGCCCCGCACCTCCGGTGCCGCCACCCCGCCGCCGTCGGCGAAGGTGACGACCGCCGCCCCGGCCCGCGTCGTCGACGGCTGGACGGTGACGACCGGCGGTGACGGCGTCGACACCTACCTGCGCTCGTTCCGCTCCGAGGGCGGCGACGCGGTCATCCGCATCCGCGACGGCGCCGTCTCCCTCGTCACCGCCACGCCCCGCAGCGGCTATTCGGTGTCGCGGGCGCAGACGGAGCCGAACCGGCTCGTCGTGCAGTTCATCTCCGAAGGCGGCGAGGCCGCCTACCTCGTCGACGCGATGTGGTGGCAGGGCGCCCCGCACGGCACCATCACCCGCATCGGGACCTGACGGCATCGACACGGCGTGCTACACAGGCGGTGACGTCTCTCGTGGAGGTAGCAGCGTGATCGACATCGCCGAGGTCACCAGCGCGGTCGTGCCGTTCGTTTCCGCGGCGGCCGGCGCATACGGGACGGCCGTCGTCCAGCGGGTCGTCGACCAGGCGAGCGACGCGACCGCGGACGCGACCGTCGGCGTCGGGCGGCGGGTCCTGCGCCGGCTGTTCCTGTCCGGGCGCGGCGCCCAGATCGAGGAGGCCGTCGCGGACCTCGGCGCGGCACCGTCCGACGAGGAGCTCACCGACCTCGTGCGGGCGCAGGTCCGGGCGGCCCTCGCCAGGGACCCGGAGCTGGCCGCCGAGATCGCCGGCATGCTCCCGGCCAGGCCCGGCGTCACGATCACGAACTCCCGCGGCGTGCAGGTCGGCGACCACAACACGCAGACCAACCACTTCGGTGCGTGATCCGCGGAAAAACTGTTATCCGCGGCGCCGGAAAACGTCGGGGCGACCTGGACAAATCTTAAAGTTCAGCTAAGCCAATCCGCAGGTTGCGGCGCTTACCGTCGATGCGTGACCACCGCCCGGACGGTTGCGGGACCGCCACCCGCCACCATGCCGCCGCCCGCCCAACGGGCCCGCGGCGCGGGCGTCGTGTCCACCGGCCTCCACGGGGTGCACCGCGCCCGTGGGGACCGCTCCGCGGTCGCGCCCAGCGCCGCGGCGTCGTCGGCCGGGGCCGCCACCCCTGCCGCGGCGGACCTCCCTCCCCGCCGCGGCCGGGGTGGCGCCCGGTGACGTCGGACCGCCCCACCACCGAAGCCCCGACGCCACCCACGGCCACCGGCACCGAGGGGGAGCCGGCGACCGAAGCCGCCGAGGCCACGGAGACACCGACGGAAGCGGCCACAAAGGCACCGGCAGAAGCCGGCACGGAAACGGCCACGGAAGCACCGACGGAAGCCGCCACGGAAACGGCGGCGGAGCGGACGCCGCCGAAAACCGCCGGGAAGCCGGCCGTGAAGCCGGCCGGGAAGCCCGCCGGGAAGCCGGGCACGGCCCGGAAACCGAACGTCGCGAAGAAGACCGCCGTCCCCGTGCCGCCGGCGCAGGACAGCGACGCGGAGGACCGCGACAGCGACGCGGAGGACCGCGGCCGGGACGTGTGGCGGCGGGTCGGCGCGGTCGTGATCGTGCTCGTGGCCGCGTTCGCCGTGGTGATCCTCTGGGCGCGGCCCGCGCACGAGCCGGCGGCACCCACCGGGCAGCGCAGCACCGCACCGGTCGCGGTGACGTCGCTCAACCCGACCGACATCGCGTACCTGCAGCTGATGATCTCCCTGGACGCCAGCGCGGCGCAGCTGTTCGACCTCATCGTCGCCGGGGGCGACCCGGTGCTGACGCCGATCGCGCGGACCGCCGCCGACGGGCACAAGACCGAGCTCGTCGCGCTGCGCAAGGCGCTCACCGACGGCGGCGCAGTCGAGGACTCCAGCATCCACGCCGGGCACGACCTGCCCGGGATGGTCGTCGACGCGGACATGGCGGCGATCCGGGCGCTGCCCGCCGCGCAGCAGCCGGCGAAGATCGTCGAGGTGCTCCGCGACCACCTGACCGGCACGACCGCGCTGTGCGGCTCGGAGGCGAAGAACGGCTCCGACCCCGCGACCAAGGCCACCGCCGATCAGGTCCTCGCCGCGCACGGCGCGCTGCTGGCACAGCTGCCGACGATGTAACTTTCGCCCTGCTCACCGTGCTGAGCTGCGGCGTTCTTCGTACCATGGCGGCAACCACGACACGTGCGACGACCGCTCCTAGCGTCGGCCACGCCGTCCGCACCCCGGACGGCTGTCCACCGACAGGAGCGTGTGGTGAGAAGACTCTGGGCCGCCGTCGCGGCCAGCAGCATGGCCGTCGTCGGCGCGGTCGCCGTCATCGGGCTCAACAGCACGGCATCGGCGGCCGTCGGCGGCACCGGCACCGGCTACCTGAGCACCCGCGGCAACCAGATCATCGACGCCGGCGGCAACCCGGTCCGGCTGACCGGCCTCAACTGGTTCGGCATGGAGACCGACAACAAGACGTTCCACGGCCTGTGGGCCCGCCCGTGGCGCGACCACATCGACCAGATGGCCAGTCTCGGCTACAACACGCTGCGGGTGCCGTTCTCCGAGGACGCCCTGAAGCCGGGCGCGACCGCCAACAGCGTCGACGGCTACACCAACCCGGACCTGCAGGGGCTGACCCCGCTGCAGATCCTCGACAAGGTCGTCGCCTACGCCGGTACCAAGGGCATGCGCATCCTGCTGGACCGGCACCGCCCGACGAGCGCGGGGCAGAGCGCCCTGTGGTACGTCGCGGCGACGCCCGAGTCGACGTGGATCAGCAACTGGCGCTCCCTCGCCGCGCACTACGCGAACAACCCGACCGTCATCGGCGCCGACCTGCACAACGAGCCGCACGCCGACGGCACGGACCCGAACGGCACCGGCTCGTGCTGGGGCTGCGGCGACGTGAACCGCGACTGGCGCCTCGCCGCCGAACGCGCCGGCAACGCCATCCTCGAGGTCAACCCCAACTGGCTCATCGTCGTCGAGGGCGTCAGCTGCACCAGCGGTGGCAACGCGAACGCGTGGGACAACATCCCCGACGAGCCGTGCGGCTGGTGGGGCGGCAACCTTTCGAAGGCGGGCCAGTTCCCGGTCCGGCTGAACAAGCCGAACAAGCTCGTCTACTCCGCGCACGAGTACGGCAACTCCGTCTACCACCAGGCGTGGTTCGACGACCCGGCGTTCCCCAACAACCTCCCCGCCATCTGGGACCAGTTCTGGGGCTACCTGGAGAAGCAGAACATCGCGCCGGTGCTGGTCGGTGAGTTCGGCTCGACGTTGCAGAGCCCGCAGGACGTGCTGTGGCTGAAGAAGCTCATGGAGTACATGGGCACCGGCGTCACCGGCATGGACTTCACCTACTGGTCGTGGAACCCGAACTCCGGCGACACCGGCGGCATCGTCGGCGACGACTGGAAGACGGTGAACCAGCAGAAGCAGTCGATCCTGCAGCCGTACCTGATCCCGCCGGTCGGCGGGACGGGCCCGACGGGTTCGGCGTCGGCCTCGGTGTCCGCCTCGGTGTCGGTCTCCCCGTCCGGCAACCAGGGCGGCATCTCCTGCACCGCGACGGTCCGCGTCGACAACGCGTGGCAGGGCGGCTACCAGGCCGCGGTCACGGTGAAGAACACCGGCACCGTCGCCGCGAACCCGTTCGTCATCACCTGGACGGTCCCGTCGGGCGTGACCCTCGGCAGCGGCTGGAACGCCACCGTGACCCAGTCCGGCACCACGATCACCGCCGCCGGCCCGTCGTGGGCGCCGTCCCTGCCGCCGGGCGCTTCGGTGTCGGTCGGCTTCACCGCCAACGGCCCCTCCACCCCCGGCCCGACCAACATCAAGCTCAACGGCGTCGCCTGCTCCTGACCGCGGTTCCCGCCGCCGCACCGGTCCACACCCACGTGGGCCGGTGCGGCGGTCAGGTCCTAGTGGACCCGGTAACGGGCGACCAGGTCGTCCATGACCTTGTCGAAGCGCTCGTCGACGACCTGGCGGGACGGGTCCTCGTCGAACCACGACACGATCTCGCGGGCGCCCACGTGGAACGGGACGGTGGCGGTGTAGCCGGGGACGAGGGCGCGGAGCTTGCTGTTGTCGAAGACCATCGAGTGGGCCTTGTCGCCGAGGAGGCCGGCGCCCCACTCGGGGTCGGCGGCGGCGATCGCGTCGGACGGGACGTGCACGAGGTTGGCGGTGACGCCGAGGGCGGCGGCCATGTGCTCGGCGATCTGGTTCCACGTCAGGACGTCGTCGCTGGTGATCTGGAAGACGTCGCCGATCGCGCGGGGGTGGCCGAGCAGCGGGACGAAGCCCTTGGCGAAGTCGGTGTGGTGGGTGAGGGTCCACAGGGAGGTGCCGTCGCCGTGGATGACGACCTCGCGGCCCTGGCGCATGCGGGCCAGGGCGGTCCAGCCGCCGTCGAAGGGGGACAGGGTGCGGTCGTAGGTGTGTGACGGGCGCACGATCGTCGCGGGGAAGCCCTTGTCGCGGTAGACCTGCACGAGGAGGTCCTCACAGGCGATCTTGTCGCGGCTGTACTGCCAGAAGGGGTTGCGCAGCGGCGAGGACTCCACGATCGGCAGCCGGGCCGGTGGGGTCTGGTAGGCCGACGCGGAGCTGATGAAGACATACTGCCCGGTCCGGCCGCGGAACAGCTCGAAGTCCGTGTGCACGTGCTCGGGGGTGAAGGCGACCCAGTCCACGACCGCGTCGAAGGAGTGCCCGGCGAGCGCCGAGCGGGCGGACCCGGGGTCCCGGATGTCGCCGCGCAGGACCGTGACCTCAGGGGGCAGCGGGCGCGTGGTGCTGGCGCCGCGGTTGAGGACATGCAGGTCGATGCCGCTTCGCACGGCCAGGGCGGTGCAGGCGGAGCTGATGATGCCGCTGCCGCCGATGAACAGGACCTTCAACTCAGCTCTCCACCCATCCGTGGGTCCGCGCGAAGCTCACCAGGTGCTGGCGCGCCTGGGCGATCTGGCTGCCGGTCAGCGACGGGACGTGCTGGATGAGCAGCTCGGTCACCTCGGCGGAGAACTCGCGGCTGCTGAGCACGTCGCACAGGCCGTCGTCGTCGCCGGGCTCGGCGTCCTCGTCGTGCACGGGGCGGGCGGCGGCGCGGGTGTGCTCGCGGCGCGCCGGGGCGTCCAGGATGCGCACCATGGCGACCTTCAGGCCGCGCTCGCCTTCCTCGACCTCGTATTCGACGCGCATGCCGGGATGCACGAGGTGCCGCTGCTCACCGAAGTCGTTGGCGTGGACGAACACGTCCTCGCCTCCCGCGTTGGGCGCGATGAACCCGTAACCGCGCACCTCGTCGAACCGCAGAATTCTGCCTGTCTCCACCACGACCACCACCAGCCATCGAACCGGCCCGCGTCCGCAGGGTCCGGCACATCAGAGCATAGGACCACCGAGACGCTTCTTCTGCACCTTGCCCATGGCGTTGCGGGGGAGCGACTCGACCAGGTGCACGACGCGAGGTCGTTTGTGCACGGAGAGGTGACGGGCGACGAAGTCCTCCAGCTCGCGCTCGGCGACCGCGGCGGAGACGACGACGTAGGCGGTGACTGCCTGGCCGAGGTCCGCGTGCGGGGTGCCGATCACGGCCGCCTCGCGGACCGCGGGATGCGCGAGGAGCGCGTCCTCGACCTCGCCCGCGCCGATGCGGTAGCCGCCGGACTTGATGAGGTCGGTGGAGGCGCGGCCGACGATGCGGTGCCATCCGTCCGGGTCCTTGCGGGCGATGTCCCCGGTGCGGAACCAGCCGTCCTCCAGGTCGGCCGCCTGGTGGACGTACCGCCGCAGCAGCATCGGACCGCGCACCCAGAGCTCGCCGATGCCGCCCTCCTCGGCGGCGACCCTGGTCTGCACGCCCTGCACGGGGACGCCGACGTGGCCGGCGCGGCGCGGGCCGTCGGCACGGCCGCTGATCGTGATCAGCGTTTCGGTCATGCCGTAGCGCTCGACCGGCGCGTGCCCGGTGAGGGCGCGCAGCCGGTCGAACACGGGCACGGGCAGGGCGGCGCTGCCGGACACCAGGAGCCTGGCGCGGGAGAGCGCACGGGCCGCCGCGGGCTGCGCGCACACCCGCGACCAGACGGTCGGCACGCCGAAGTAGAGGGTCCCACCGGCGGCGGCATACCGCTCGGGCTCCGGTTTCCGCGTGTGTACGAGCGGCGAGCCCGCCCGCAACGCACCCAGCACCCCGAGGACGAGCCCGTGCACGTGGAACAGTGGCAGCCCGTGCACGAGCCGGTCGCCGGCGGTCCAGTCCCACGCGTCGGCGACGGCGTCCACCCCGGCCTCGAGGGACGCGTGCGTGTGCACGACGCCCTTCGGCGCGCCGGTGGTGCCGGAGGTGTACATGATGAGCGCCGGGTCCTCGGGGGCCGGCTCGGGCAGGCTGATCGAGGAGCGCCGGCCGACGTCGACCGGGTCCAGCAGGACCGCGCCCGAGTCGCCGAGGATGTGCGCGCGCTCGGCCTGGCCGGCGTCGGACGGCACGGGCACGACGGCGGCGCCGGCGAGCAGGCCGCCGACGATCGCGACGACCGTCTCCAGGGACGGGGTCGCGTCGACGGCGACGGTGGCCGCGCCGCGCACGTCGGCGGCGACGGCGAGCGCCGCGCCCAGCAGTGCCTCGGACGACAGGGTGCGGCCGTCGACGGTCACCGCGTCGGGCCGGTCGATGGATCCCGGGCCGGTGGTGCCGGCGAGCAGACGCATGGCGACCATCCTCCCATTTCGTGATGCGACGGTGTCTTGACACCTTCATTTGTGAGCGTTAACACTGTCCCGAGCAACACCCCCGCCACGGACTTGAAACGATTCTGTGCTTTCAAGCCGACCCACGACCAAGACACCCACAGATTTATGCCGGCACCGTTGATAGCGCTCACACGAGGCGTCACCGGGCGCTGCACCCTGCGCACACGTGGAGGACCCCCAGATGAAGTTCCCCAGAGCACTGGCCGCCGCCGGCCTCGGCCTGGCCGTGGCGCTGAGCGTCACCGCGTGCGGCTCGGCGGAGAAGACCGCCGACAAGGAAGCCGGCGCGGCCGCCGGTGCCGGCAGCCTCATCGGCGTGACCATGCCGACGAAGTCGTCCGAGCGGTGGATCGCCGACGGCGACAACGTCAAGGCGGCCCTGGAGAAGCTCGGCTACAAGGTCGACCTGCAGTACGCGGAGAACGACATCCCGACCCAGGTCAACCAGATCGAGAACCAGATCACCAAGGGCGCGAAGCTGCTCATCATCGCCTCGATCGACGGCACCGCGATCACCACCCAGCTGCAGCAGGCGGCGGACAAGAAGATCCCGGTCATCGCCTACGACCGGCTCATCCGCAAGTCGCCCAACGTCGACTACTACGCCACGTTCGACAACTACAAGGTCGGCGTGCAGCAGGCGACCTCGCTGCTGGTGGGCCTGGGCCTGAAGAAGGAGGACGGCACCGACGGCACGGCCACCGGGCCGTTCAACATCGAGCTGTTCGCCGGGTCGCCCGACGACAACAACGCCACGTTCTTCTTCAACGGCGCGATGGACACGCTCAAGCCGTACATCGACAAGGGCACGCTCGTCGTGAAGTCCACCCAGACCGACTTCAAGACCGTCGCCATCCTCCGGTGGGACCCCGCCACGGCGCAGAAGCGCATGGAGGACATCATCACCAAGACGTACGTCGGCGGCACCAAGGTCCAGGGTGTCCTGTCGCCCTACGACGGCCTGTCGATCGGCATCCTGTCCGCGCTGAAGAGCAGCGGCTACGGCACCGCCGGCCAGCCCTACCCGATCGTCACCGGGCAGGACGCGGAGAAGGCGTCGGTCAAGTCCATCATCGCCGGTGAGCAGTACGCGACGATCTACAAGGACACCCGCAAGCTCGCCGACGTCACCGTCAAGATGGCCGACGCGGTCCTCAAGGGCGGCAAGCCGGAGACCAACAACACCAAGGACTACGACAACGGCAACAAGGTCGTCCCGTCGTACCTGCTGGACCCGGTCATCGTCTACAAGTCCAACTACAAGTCGGTCCTCGTCGACTCCGGCTACTACGCCGAGAGCGACCTCAAGTAGCCATGTCCCAGGCTCAGACCGACGTAATTCTGCGGATGCGCGGCATCACCAAGACGTTTCCCGGCGTTGCCGCGCTGCAGGATGTGAACCTCGAGGTCCGCCGCGGGGAGATCCACGCGATCTGCGGCGAGAACGGCGCCGGCAAGTCGACCCTCATGAAGGTGCTGTCGGGGGTGTACCCGCACGGCTCGTACACCGGCGACATCCAGTTCGACGGGGAGCCTTGCCACTTCGGAGGGATCCGCGACAGCGAGCGGCGCGGCATCGTCATCATCCATCAGGAGCTGGCGCTGATCCCGCACCTGTCGATCGCGGAGAACATCTTCCTCGGCAACGAGCGGGTGCACCGCGGGCTGATCGACTGGAACCGCACCAACGCCGACGCCGGCGCGCTCCTGCGCCGGGTCGGCCTGCGGGACAACCCCGTCACGCCCGCGATGGACCTCGGCGTCGGCAAGCAGCAGCTCGTCGAGATCGCCAAGGCGCTGTCGAAGGAGGTCCGCCTGCTGATCCTGGACGAGCCGACGGCGGCGCTCAACGAGTCGGACTCCCGGCACCTGCTGGACCTGCTGCTGGAGTTCCGGGAGCGGGGCATCACCTGCGTGATCATCTCGCACAAGCTCAACGAGATCGAGGCGGTCGCCGACACCACCACGATCCTGCGCGACGGCCGGACCATCGAGACCCTCGACATGCGGGGCAAGAACGTGTCGGAGGACCGGATCATCTCCGGCATGGTCGGCCGGGACCTCTCGCACCGGTTCCCGCCGCACACGTCCAGCATCGGCGACGAGGCGTTGCGGATCGAGGACTGGACCGTGCACAGCCCCACCCAGCACGGCCGGGTCGTCGTCGACAAGGCGGCGCTGTCGGTGCGCCGCGGCGAGATCGTCGGCCTGGCCGGGCTGATGGGCGCGGGCCGCACCGAGCTGGCGATGAGCATCTTCGGCCGCAGCTACGGCACCGGCATCACCGGCCGGGTCTACAAGGACGGCGTGCCGGTGGAGCTGCGCACGGTCGGCGACGCGATCGCGCACGGCATCGCCTACGCCACCGAGGACCGCAAACGCTACGGCCTCAACCTCATCGAGGACATCCAGCGCAACGTCTCCGGCGCCGCGCTGCCGCGGGTCGCGCGCGCCGGCTGGGTCGACGACAACCGCGAGTTCCAGGTCGCCGAGGAGTACCGCAAGAGCCTCAACATCAAGGCACCCGGCGTCGGCGCGGTCACCGGCACGCTGTCCGGCGGCAACCAGCAGAAGGTCGTGCTGGCCAAATGGATCTTCACGAATCCTGACGTGCTGATCCTCGACGAGCCCACCCGCGGCATCGACATCGGCGCCAAGTACGAGATCTACACGATCATCAACCGGCTCGCCGACGAGGGCAAGGCGATCCTCGTCATCTCCTCCGAGCTGCCCGAGCTGCTCGGCATCTGCGACCGCATCTACGCCCTGTCGGCGGGCCGGGTCACCGGTGAGGTGTCCCGCGCCGACGCGACCCCCGAGCGGCTGATGCAGCTCATGACCAGATTTGGGGAACGCTCATGACGGCTCTCCTGGACGCCGAGACGGAGACCGTGGCGCCGACCCGGTTCTCGGTCAACCTGCGGCAGAGCGGCATCTACCTCGCGTTCGCCGCGATCGTGGTGCTGTTCGAGATCCTGACGTCCGGCGCGTTGCTGGAGCCGCAGAACATCTCCAACATCGTCGTGCAGAACTCGTACATCCTGATCCTCGCCATCGGCATGATCCTGATCATCATCGCCGGGCACATCGACCTGTCGGCGGGCTCGGTCGTCGCCGTCACCGGTGCCGTCGCCGCGGTCCTCATGGTCGACCTCGACGTGCCGTGGCCCGTGGCGATCCTGGCGACGCTCGCCGTCGGGGCGCTGATCGGGGCCTGGCAGGGCTTCTGGATCGCGTACTTCGGCATCCCCGCCTTCATCGTCACCCTCGCCGGCATGCTGGTCTTCCGGGCGCTGACCATGACGGTCCTGGGCAACCAGGGCATCGGGCCGTTCCCCGACGACGTGCGGACCCTCGCCAACGGCTTCACGCCCGGCTTCCTGCGCAACGTGGGCCTCGGCGTGCTCGGCGGGGCGGACCTGTTCACGCTGCTGGTCGGCCTCGCGGCGGTGGCCGGCATCGTGGTCGTGCAGTGGCGGGCCCGGCGCGCCCGGGTCGGCTACGGGCAGGCCGTCGACAGCGTGCCTGTCTTCGCGGCGAAGATCGCCGGCGCGTCGGTCGTGCTGATGTTCATCATCGTCCAGCTGGCCCGCTTCAAGAACCTGCCGTGGGTGCTGGTCCTGCTCGCCGCGCTGGTCCTGCTGTACACGCTGATCTCCCAGCGGACCGTCTTCGGCCGGCACATCTACGCCGTCGGCGGCAACCTGCAGGCCGCCGGCCTGTCCGGGGTCAAGGTCAAGTCGGTCACGTTCTGGATCTTCGTGAACATGGGCCTGCTGTCGGCGATCGCGGGCGTCATCTTCGCCGGCCGCCTCAACCAGGCCGGCCCGACCGCCGGCAACGCCTTCGAGCTCGACGCGATCGCGGCGGCGTTCATCGGCGGCGCCGCGGTGCAGGGCGGCGTCGGCAAGGTCGTCGGCGCCATCACCGGCGGCCTCATCATGGCCGTCATCAACAACGGCATGTCCCTCATCGGCTCCCCGAGCGAGCGCGTCATGCTCGTCAAGGGTCTGGTACTGCTCGCGGCGGTCGCCTTCGACGTCTGGGCGAAGCGGCGGGCGGGCCGCAGCCGCTGAGCGGTCCCCGGTGCGCGGCCTGGGCGGGACACGCACCGGCGGATGGATGAGGCCCAGGGGACGCTGGCGGTCCCCTGGGCCTCGCCGTTCGTGGCCGGTGCGCGGGCTCGCCACGTTTCCGAAAACCATTGACAGGAGTCGACGTTCTCGGCGAGCGTGCATCGTGTTAGCGCTCACATCGTCCGCCAACGGGAGTGCGTTCCATGATCAGTCGTCGTCACCTGCTCCACCTCACCGCCGGGACCGCCACCGGTGCCGCCCTGGCCGGCCTGCTGCCGCCCGGCGCGGCGCACGCGGCGACCCCGCCGGTCGCCAACGTCCGGCCCGACTTCGGTGTCCAGCTCTACCCGTTCCCCGCCGGTGCCGTCCGGCTGACCCCGAGCCGGTTCCTGGACGCGCAGAACCGGCGCCTCGCGTACCTGCGGTTCCTGAACATGGACCGGCTGCTCTACAACTACCGGGCCACCACCGGGCTCTCCACGCTCGGCGCCGCGCCCTGCGGGGGCTGGGAGAGCCCCACCTGGAGCTGGCGCGGGCACATGGCCGGGCACTACCTGTCGGGCGCGTCGCTCGCCGTCGCCGCGACCGGGGACGCGCAGCTGCGCGGGAACATCACCTACCTGGTCGCCGAGCTCGCCAAGTGTCAGGCCGCCAACGGGTACCTCGCCGGCTTTCCCGAGAGCTACTTCACCAGGATGGAGAACGGCGAGTTCTTCGTCGTCTTCTACACCACGCACAAGGTCATGGCCGGGCTGCTGGACGCCTACCGGCTCGTCGGCGTCGACCAGGCCCTCACCGTGCTGCTCGCCCTCGCCGGCTGGGTCGACCAGTGGACCGGGCAGCGCAGCTACGCCAAGATGCAGAGCGACCTCAACACCGAGTTCGGCGGGATGAACGAGGTCCTCGCCAACCTGTACCAGCTGACCGGCAACGCCCGCTGGCTCGCCGTCGCCCAGCGCTTCGACCACGCCCGCATCTACGACCCCCTCGCGGCGAACGTCGACCAGCTCGCCGGGCTGCACGCCAACACGCAGCTGGCGAAGCTGATGGGGGCGGTCAAGGAGTACGAGGCGACCGGCACCGCCCGGTACTACGACATCGCCCGCAACTTCTGGGACATCGTCGTGCAGCACCACACGTACGCGACCGGCGGCAACAGCGACGGCGAGATCTTCCACGGGCCCGACCAGATCTCCAACCGGCTGTCGCGCGCCTCGTGCGAGGTCTGCAACGTGTACAACCTGCTGAAACTCACCCGCGAGCTGTTCTTCCTCAACCCGTCCCGCGCCGACTACATGGACTTCTACGAGCGGGCGCTCTACAACGAGATCCTGCCCCAGCAGGACCCGACGAGCGCGCACGGCCGGGTCACGTACTACCTGGACCTGCGGCCGGGCGCGGCGAAGGTCTACGACGACGACTACGGCACGTTCTGGTGCGACACCGGCTCCAGCCTGGAGACGTACGCGAAGTTCAACGACTCCATCTACTTCGCCAACGGCCGGACGCTCTACGTCAACCTGTTCATCCCGTCGGTGCTGACCTGGGCCGCGACCGGGCTCACCGTCACCCAGTCCACGAGCTACCCGGCGGCCGGCACGAGCACGCTCACGATCGGCGGCGCCGGCAACGCCACCGTCCGGATCCGCATCCCGTCGTGGGCGGCCGGCGCGACCCTGGCGGTGAACGGTGTGCCGCAACCGGCCACCCCGGGCGCGTACGCGACGCTCACCCGCAACTGGTTCTCCGGGGACACCGTCGTCGTCACGCTGCCGATGGCGCTCGCGCTCACCTCCACGCCCGACGACCCGGCGGTGCAGTCGGTCAGCTACGGGCCGGTGCTGCTCGCCGGGCAGTACGGCGCGTTCAGCCAGGGCCCGAACCCGGGCTCGCCGCCGGCGCCCAGCCCGCAGGTCCTGCAGCACCTGCCGGCGCTCGACCCGGCGTCGATCGCGCCCACGGGCACCGCGCTGACGTTCACCGCCCGGGCCGACGGTGCCGCGGTCACGCTGCGGCCGTATTTCGACACCCACAACCAGCACGGCACCGTCTACTGGACGAACCCGACCCGGTCCGCGTACGTGCGGCTCCGCAACCGCCGCAGCGGTCTGGTCGTCGGCGTCCAGGACATGGCGGTCACGGACGGCGCGCCGGCGCTGCAGTGGACCGACAGCGGCACCGCCGACCACCGGTGGGAGCTCGTGCCGTCGGCCGGGTTCGTGCGCATCCGCAACCGCAACAGCGGCAAGGTCCTCGGCGTCACCGGAATGTCCACATCGGACGGTGGTGCGGTCGTGCAGTGGGCCGACAGCGGTACCGCCGACCACGACTGGAAGATCGTCGACGCCGGCGGCGGCTGGGTCAAGCTCGTCAACCGCAACAGCGGCAAGGTCCTCGGCGTCGACGGCGGTTCGTCGGCCCGCGGCGCGACGCTGGTCCAGTGGGGCGACACCGGCGCCGACGACCATCTGTGGCAGATCGTCCCCGACGGCTGGGTGCGGCTGTGGAACGTCAACAGCACCCTCGTCCTCGGGGTGCAGGGCGCCAGCGGCGCGGACGGCGCGGCCGCGCTGCAGTGGCACGACTCGGGCACCGCCGACCACGGGTGGACGTTCGAGCCCGACGTCGAGGGGGCGTTCCGCATCCGCAACCAGGGCAGCGGCAAGGTCCTCGGGGTCCGGGACGCCGCCACGGTGCGGGGTGCGGCCGTCCTGCAGTGGAACGACAACGGCACCCGTGACCATCTGTGGCGGCTGCTGATGACCGGCAACGGCGACCAGTTCCGGCTGCTCAACCTCAACAGCAACCTGGTCCTGGGGGTCTCGTCCGCGAGCGTCGAGGCCGGCGCCGCCTGCCTGCAGTGGGACGACAACGGCACCGCCGACCACCTGTGGCGGCTTTTGTGAGGGCCCTCATTATGAGGGGGTAGTGTTGTTGTCGTGGGGGCCGACGACATCGAGCTGGCCGAGCGCATGCTCGGCTGCGTCACGCAGATCAGGCGGGCGCTGGACACGCGGTTGCAGGAGCACGGCGTGTCCATCGCCCGCAAGCGGGTGCTCGGTGCCCTGGCCGGCGGACCGGCCCGGCAGAGCGAGCTGGCGGTGGCGCTGGACGTCGCGCCGCGCACGGTCACCGAGCTGGTCGACGGCCTCGAGCGGGACGGCCTGGCCCGGCGCACCGGCGACCCGCGGGACCGGCGCGCCCGCCTGGTGCGGCTCACCCCGGCGGGCGAGCGGGCCGACGCCCTCGCCACGGCGACCCGGCACGAGGTCCTCGCCCAGCTCTTCGCGGACCTGACCCCGTCGGAGCGCGCCACCCTGGCGTCGGCGTTCGCCACCCTGCGCGACCGCGCCGCCGCCCTCGCTTCGTGAGGAGAGCCCAGATGTCGCTCGACACCGAGGAGAAGGCCCGGACCCGGGCCGAGCTGCAGGCGAACCTCCGGCTGACCGGCCTGCCGGCCGAGGTCCTGGCCGCGGACCTCGGCCTCACCGCCGCAGGCTTCGACGACCTGCTGCACCTCCGCCCCGGCGCCGACCCCGCCGACGTGTGGCTGCTCCGCGACCACCTGGCACGCGAGGTCGTCGCCGGTGGCGGGACCCCCGTGCCGTTCAGCGTGCTGACCGAGGAGGCCCGCACCGCCGCCGCCCGCTGGTTCCGGCTGCGCCCGCTCCCCGCCGTGACGCCCGGCGCCCGTCTTTTTGTCGCGCCGCTGCGGCTCGGCGACGCGGTCGCTGTGCTGCCCCGCTCGGCGGGCCTCTACGCCTGGTGGGCGCCGCCCACGGTCCTGGCGGCGTTTCCCGGCCCCGCGAACCTTGCCGACCCGGCGCAGCGCCTGCTGTATCTGGGCAAGGCGGACCGGCTGCGCACCAGGGTCGCCGGCAACCACCTGCGCCGCTCCGGCACGTCCACGCTGCGCCGGACCCTCGCGGGCCTGTTGCTGGCCACCGAGGGGTACACGACGACCTGGACCGACCGCGTCGTGCTGGTGCCCGCCGACGAGCAGCGGCTCACCACCTGGATGCACGAGCACCTGACGCTCACGTGGATCACGCATCCCTCGCCGTCGACGATCGAGCCGGCGCTCATCACCGAGCTCGGCCCGCCGCTCAACGTCGATGGCGCGGCGCCCGGCGCGACCCGCGACGCGGTCAAGCTCGCCCGGGCCGCCTACACCGCGAGCGCCGGACCGCGCCCGGTCACTCCACCGACCAGGTGATCGCCGGCGGGCGGACCCGGGCGCACCGGGGGCCGCCGGCGGCGTCGGTCAGGCCGAGCCGGGCGACCAGCACCCCGGCGCCGTCGTGGGCGGCGCGGAGCAGGTCGCCCGGGACGTCGCCGAACAGCAGCTTCGCCCGGCGGAACATCGCGAACTCCTCGCCGGTCACCGCGCCCCAGCTCAGGTAGAGGAACCTGGCACCGGGACGGCCGTGGACCCACGGGCCGCCGACGTCGAGCAGCCCGTCGACCTCGCGGCTGGTCACCTCGAGGTGCCACACGGCCTCCGCCGCGTCGGCCCGCACCCGGTCGACCACCTCGGCCTTGCGCTGCACGCCGACCTGCACGTCGCCGAGCCGCAGCGCGTCGGCCGCCGCCCCGCCGCGCCGTCCTGGCAGGTCGCTGCCCTCGATCCGGATCCGCACGACGGTGACTCTATTCGCCGGCGGCTTCCCGTGTACGCATGGCGGCCAGCACCCACGCGAAGGCGGGCACCGTGGCGGGACCGGGGTCGGCGCCGTTGAGCTGGGCGAGCAGCTGCCAGAACCGCTCGACCCGGGCATCGGCCACCATCTCGAGCCACGCCACGAACGCGGCGGCCTCGTCCCCGCCCAGGTCCGGCGGCACGATCAGGTCGAGCACCGCCTGCTCCGCCGCCGACCCCGGTGCGACGCCCCGCGCGACGGCGGGCCCGGCGTGCGCGAGGACGAGCGGCCGGACGTTCAGCCCGAACTCCAGGCTTTCCCCGCTGCCGCTCCTCGCCATCGCGCGCAGCTTCCCGCGGAAGCCCTCGTCGGCGACGAGGTCGCCGAGCTCCGTCCAGGCCTCGGCCTGCTCGCCGGTGGGCTCCTCGGGCAGCTCCCGCATCCAGCCGGCGACGACCGCGACATCCGGATCCCCGCCTTCCCGCTCGCCGTGTTCTCCGAACACCTCCGCGACGAGGTCGTCGATCATCCGCTGCCGCGCTGACACTCCGGTCATTCCGCCTCAACCTTCCATACGTCCGCCGCGGGTGATGTCGAGTCCCAGGAGACAGAGCAGGTACTCCGGCGACGGCCCGAAGCTCCCGCCCCCGACCGTGCCGGTCGGATCCCATCCGCTCTCCCCGGCCGCCGCCCTGTCGCGGGCCTCCCGCAGCAGCGCGGCCATGAGGTCGTCGAGGAGCCCGGTCTGCAGCACGAACAGCCGGTCGAGGAACACGCCCGGGTCCATGTACGCCGCCGTCGTGACACCCCAGTCCTCCGCCTCGCCCAGTGCTGCCAGGGAGGTCGTGAAGACCGGGTCGGCGGGCAGCGGCAGGAGCGGCCGGAGGCGGCCGTAGGAACGCAGCTCCCCGAGGGCGGTGCTGGCGAGCGACGCCTTGTGCACCGTGTTACGCAACGCTCTGAGGACCTCGAGCAGGTGCCGTCCCGGCGTGCCCGGGGCGACCAGCGCCGCCAGGTCCGCGTGCCGCGCCTTGAGATGGGTGATCCAGTCCTTGTTCTGCCACGCGGCCAGCCGCTCGTGACACCCCACCCGCAACGCCGAGTGCACCACCAGCGCCGCGGCGTCCAGCGCGCCCATCATGAGCAGCAGACAATGATCGAACGCGAGACACGCCGCGTTGAACGCGTAGAAGTCGCCCGACTGCTGCAACGCCTGATGCATCACGTCGCGCTGCCACAACGACAGCTCGACCCGCTGCGTGACGGACGACGTCGCCTCGTGGCGGTCCCCGTGCAGGTCGAGCCACCGGAACGCCGCGGGCACCAGCGCCCGCGCGCCGCCGGCGTAGAACCGCTTCCGGTCCAGGCTCTCCGGGAGCGACTCCAGCGGCTCCCAGACCTGGTGGTGCCCCTGGGCGCGCAGATACAGGCCGATCAGCGCGACCGCCTGCCGCGGCCGGAAACACTGAGGATCCATCGCCCACCGGCACGGGGACTCCATGGTCCACAGCCGCGCCTCGAACAGATGCTCGCGCTCGGTCACGACGATGTCGGCCCCGGCGGCCGCGGCCACGGTCGAGATCTTCGCATCGGGGTGCTCGTGCTGCCTGGCATACCCGGAGTCCAGGTCGAGCGCCGGGTCCACCTCCCCGCCCCCGTGCGGCACGACCAGCCACTCGTGCAGCTGCCTGCCCCGCGCCTCCGCGTCCCGGTCGTCGAAGACGTAGCAGTCCAGATACGGATGGTCCAGCAGCGTGGACAACACCGCACCCGCGACCGACCCGCCACCCGGCGAGCCGACCGTGTCCGCGTCGATCACCAGCGCCATCCTGCGCATCGGCGCCATCAGCCTGGTGAACAGCCCCGGCTCATGATCCCGCTGTACGGGCGTCGCCATCTGCCGCGTCCGTTGCGGGTAGTAGCTGGTGTCCATCCTCGGGATCACCGCAACCCCCACCCCCGACGTCGCGACAGGCCACGCACCCGGGCAAGTATGGACCGGCCGCCATCCTTCGTCCGCCGATTTTCCCCCGCTTGCTCAGGACAGCAGCGGGAACAGGTCGGTCGTGCTCCGGCCGGTCGCCGCTTCGATGAAGTCGACCGGCGGCGCCATCTGGACGATGACCGCCGCGCTGTGCGTCAGACCTTCGACGGGCACGTCCGGCGGCAGGCCCAGCGCGCGTCGCAGGTCGAGCAGGTGTACGGTCGCCTCCACGATGCCGATGCTGACGGCCTCGTCGAGGCGCAGCGACGCCCGCCCGAAGTAGTCGACGACCACGGGCCCGAGCTGCCGCGCGGTGGCGATCGCCCGCGGTCCCGTGCCGGCGAACTGCTCGACCATCTGCGCCGTGCCGTACCTGGCCGCGTCCTCGCGGGCGCCGGCCGCGACGTTGTCCCGCCCGCTGTGGGCGACCCCACCGGGGGCGTTGAAGTCCTGCAGCAGCGCGGCGGCCGTGACATGCGTCGGTTCGGTGTCCCGGACCCGGCCGACCAGGATCGAAAGCATGTAGGGCCACGACCCGGCATGCGCGTACAGGCTCCGCACGTCCCAGTCCCCGAGCCGGGTCGGCCGCTGCCACTCCTCGTCAGTCATCGCCCGCCCGTGCCCGGCCCAGACCGCCCAGAGCGCGTCGAGCGTGGTCAGGCGATCATCGATCGTCATCGCTCGACTGTACTGCCCTCTCCTACTGGTGCCGCCGGAGGGTTTGACTCGGCAGTTCGCCGAATGCTTCGCGGTAGCAGCGGGTGAACCGGCTGGCGTCGGCGAAGCCCCATCGTGTGGCGGCAGCGGTGACGGTCGTCCTGTCCGGAGGCGAAGCGGCGAGCAGCTCGGCGCGTACGTGGTCGAGCCGCACCCGGCGCAGGTGGGACAGCGGCGTCGTGTCCAGGTGCCGGCGGAAGGCGGGTTGCACCGCTCGGGGTGTCACGAAAGCGGCGTCGGCGATGTGATTCAAAGTCAGGTCCCGGTCGGGGTGGGCCTCGATGAAGGCTATGGCCCGGCGCAGCGTGTCGGGATGGCCGTCGTGCCGGTCCTCGATCGTGGGGTCGACGACGGCCGTGTTCGGGAAAGCGGTCAGCACGTGTGCGGCGATCAGTCGAGCCGACGCGGCGAGGACAAGTGAGTTCGACCCGGCCTCGGGAAGGTCGGCGACGACGGAAGCGACAAAGTCCGAGGCCCGCCACAACCGCGCCGCCGCCGCCGCCGTGGAATGGGGACGGGTCGAAAGTAGCCGGACATCGCCCTCGACGCCCGCCGTCTCGCCGAGCAACGCCTCGTCGATCATGAGGACGTCGGAGTCCACGTCACAGAGGCGGACCGCCCAGTCGCGCCCGGGCGGCACGGGGTAGGCGGTCTCGCCCGGGCCGTACGTCTCCTCAGCGCCGCCGACGGTGTAGCGCAGTGTCCCGCCGCGAAACCCACGATGGCGAGCGCGGGGAAGGGGGTCGGCATCGCTCCCGGCTCGGCCGGATCAGAGATTACCGGCCGTCGATGGGTGATCCTACGCGGCTCAGGGCGGGTGACTTGGTGAAGACGGTCTCAGAACCTCTTTGCGGCGGGAGGTATTCGTGGGCAGGCTGCGGCTCTGTGGAAGGCGGGGCCCCTTGACGGCCCCTTGACCTCAGCGATCCGCCGCGTCGCCGGGACCTGCCGCATTTGCGCGGTCTGTGGCGGAGCCGGGGCGAGCCGTGAGCCGGTGGGCGGGTCGGCCTCGGCGGACGTCGCAGCGGCGGCGGGCGAGGCAGGTGAGGGCGGCGTTGTGGCGTTTGCCTTGAGCGCGTTTGCGTTCGTAGCGGGCCCGTGAGGGCGGGTGGGCCAGGGACTCGAACGCGGCGAGGAAGAACGCGCGTTCAGCTGTTTGTCGCCGCCTTCGGGTGGGTGCACCCGGCGACCTGGTCACGCTGCAGCAGGACGTCGCGGAGGCCGGCGGCCAGTCGGGGCAGGATCCTCTCCGCCGCGCTCGTGCCGGGAACGGTCACGGTCTGCTCGTCCAAGGCGGTCATGATCTGCTCGACGAGGCGCTCGCCCGGGCGAGGTGCGTTCTTCGAGGCGATCTACAGAAGCTTGGAACGGCCTGCTTCGCGCGGACCGGTCGGCCCGCCGCAACGCGACAGCAGTTCCAGGACAGCTCTGTGCTGCACTCGCGGCCCGGGGACACGTTCGGGCGCGGGGTGGGTCTGGGTGAGCAATCCGCGGATGCGGTTGGAGACACGGGTGGGTTTCGCCCGCGAGGTCGTCGTCGAAACCGACCGGAACGTCCAGCCCGGCGAGGGTTTCGTGCGCCGACGTCAACCCGGCGCAGCGGGTGGGGCAGGGTGCGGGCGGCGTCCGCGATGACGTGGGCGTCACGGGCGTCGGTCTTCGCCGCACCCGGATGCAGATCAGCGATCCGGCGCATCGCCGGGCCGGGCAGGTATGCGACCTCGTGACCGCGGGCCCGGGCGACCGCGACCGGCAACGCTTCGATCGAGGCGGGCCGGTCGACGACCACGAGAAGCCGCCCGTGACGGGCGAGTTTGTCGAACACCTGCCGCAGTCGGGCTTCGGTGTTGGACCAGCGCGGCATCGTGCAGCCGTTTCCCGTCGACGTTCGAAGCGACGGCGTGATGGCCGTCCTTGCCGACATCGAGACCGGGGAACACCTGGTGGTCGCCGTGCACATCGCCTCCTCGTGACAGCAGCCCACCGACTCGGTCGCCAGTCTGGCGTCGACTGCCGGCAGCCGCGTTACGAAGGGGCCTACCCCAGCACCACTGGGTGGTCGTGTCCCTGTCAGCGGTCCGCCGGCGCCACCCGGCCCGGCGACAACACCCCCGGATCATGCATACGACAGGGGCAGTAAGAGGTCAGTTCAGAGTGAGCTGGCGGAGGCAGATGACTGAGCAGGCCAGGCTGATGAGTGCTTGGTGGATGTCGGCTCGGCGTTCGGTTCGTAGTCTGAGTTTCTTGAACGCGTGCAGCCAGGCGATGGTGCGTTCGACGGGCCAGCGGTGTGTGCCGAGGCCGGAGCCGTGGGCGGTGTTGCGGCGGGCGATGTGCGGGGTCACGCCGCGGGCGCGGAGCAGCCGGCGGTACTTGTCGAAGTCGTAGCCGCGGTCGGCGTAGATGCGCCGTGGCCGGCGCGCCGCGTACGGGCGGGACGGCGTCGAGCAGTGGCAGCAGTTGGGTGATGTCGTTGCGGTTGCCGCCGGTCAGGATCACTGCCAAGGGGATACCGGCGGCGTCGGTGATCACGTGGTGTTTGCTGCCCAGCTTGCCCCGGTCGACCGGGCTGGGACCGGTGAGGTCCCCCCTTTGAGCGCTCGCAGATGCGACGAGTCGACGATCGCCGCGGAAAGGTCCAGCCGACCGGCAGCACGCAGTTCGGCCAGGATCAGTTCGTGCAACTGTTGCCAGACGCCGGCCTCGTGCCACTCCTTCAACCGCCGCCAGCAGGTGGCACCCGACGCGCCGAACGCCGCCGTCGGCAACGCGTTCCAAGACACACCGGTCCGAGCAGCGAAGAGGATCCCTTCCAACACCGCCCGGTCCGACGTCCGCGCACGGCCGGGATACCGGAACCGCCGCTGCCGCACCGGGATCAGCGGCTCCAACCGCGACCACAGCTCATCCGTGAGCACCGCGTCAGACACCGCCCGAGCATCGAGCACCTTGCCCGCTCAGGCAATCCGACACGCCAGCTCATTCTGACCTGACCTCTAAGTCATACCAGCCCGAGCGACCGGGCAGTCCCGGCTGGGGACGATGAAAAGGTAACCGGGGGCTGTCGCCGCGGCGGTCGTAGCGGAGTTTGGACTGGCGGGCGATGGGCGAGCCGGTGGTCAGCTGTTGTGGAACCAGACCGGGCGGGAGGAGGCGGTCGAAGGTGGAGCGTCGACGGGACCGGGGGAGACGGCCTGCCGGCAAAGAGCCCGGTAGCGCCTCGGCGTGCGGGGCTGGGCGCGTGGGCCGGGCGCGTGGACGGGGCGCGTGGACGGGGCGCGTGGACGGGGCGCGTGGACGGGGCGCGTGGACGGGGCGCGTGGACGGGGCGCGTGGACGGGGCGCGTGGACGGGGCCGT